>DASSPL010000169.1:0-2993 GCA_035699685.1 Burkholderiales bacterium
GATGCGCGCCGGGATGATCTTGCCGGTCTCGTTGACGAAGTCCTTGAGGACCTCGACGTCCTTATAGTCGATCCACTCGACCTTCTCGGCGGTGAAGCGGCAGAACTTGCGGCGGCGGAACAGGGCCCGCTGGCCCTTGTCCTTCTTGTCCTTGCCGAACTTCCCTTTTCCTTTGCCTCTGCGTGGCGGGGGCATTCTCAAGCTCCTTCAACAAATTCGATGTTCGTAACGTGAAGCACCAGTCTTTTCGAGCGCTTGCTCTTCGCGCTGAGGAAGCCCTGCAGCCTGACCTCGCTGCCGAGCGGCCTGCCTGCGATCAGCCTCGCCTCGGTCTCGAAAGCCACGGCGCCGATCTCGGCCTGCACCTCGCGCCTGCCGCCCGCTTCGTCCTGCTCGGACTCGTGGGCCACCTTGAACTCGACGGCGGCGACCCCCGCAGGGGTATGGCGCAGGCCGCCTAGCTCAAGCAGCCGGCCGCTCAGCTCGACCTTGTTCAGCCGGCAACTCGGTCGCAGGTGCGGCGCCGCGCTCCATCATCGACTTGGACTTTTCTTCTTTCATCATCGGCGAGGGCGCGGTCACGGCCTTGTCCATGTTCACGATCAGGTGCCGCAGCACCGCATCGGAGAACTTGAACGAGTGCTCGAGCTCGGTGAGCGTCTCGTTGTCGCACTCGATGTTCATGAGCACGTAGTGCGCCTTGTGCACCTTGGCGATCGGGTAGGCAAGCTGGCGCCGCCCCCAGTCCTCCAGGCGATGCACCGTGCCGTTGCGGCCTGCGATCAGGCCCTTGTAGCGCTCGACCATGGCGGGCACCTGCTCGCTCTGGTCGGGATGAACGATGAAGACGATCTCGTAATGTCGCATGCTCGGGTTGGCCTCCGGTTTCCTATGGGTTTGACCGGCACCGCCATGCGTAGCGGGCGCGATCAGGAAAGGGGGCGGATTGTACAGTAAAACCGGGGGTTAGCCGGCGCCGCCGATGCCGAGCTCCAGCTTTACCTTTTCCAGGCTGGGGCCCACTTTTTCGACCGCGCGGCGGATTTTCTCCGGCTTGGTCTCGAGGGTGCGCGCCCAGAAGTCGAGCGCCTCGGGCTTCACCTCGATCATCGCCGGATCGGGCGGGTCGTACGCGGGTCCTTGGTTGGCCATGGCCGATAGACCCCGGGGCCGGCGCAGGGTTTCCCGGTCCGTAAGGGATATCCCGATCCCTGCCGTTCGGCCCAGGGCGGTCCGCCGCGACTTACACGCCGGTTCCCCGTCGCTGTCAGTTCGCAGTGACACTGCGCCCCCCCGGGAGGAGGATGCCGTGAAATCATGCCGGTCGGCAAAGTGCCGGTGTGGCTCGTACCGCCCTCCTTGCCCTCTGCCTCGGTCTCTCCGGCTGCTCGGCCTTGCTGCCGAGCTCCAAGGAGACGAGCGGCAGCGGCGGCGGCTGGCAGACCTACGAGGATGCGCAGAGCACCTTCGAGCGGATCGTTCCGGGCAAGACCACGCATGCCGAGCTGAAGGAGCTGAAGCTCGATCCGTCGCTGAATCCGAGCGTCACCCTCCTGCACCGGGCCGAAGTGACGACCCGCTTCATCCCGAACAGCCTGATCACGCTCGCCGACCTCGACGAGGGTGTGCGCACCTGCATCGAGGCGCGCGAGCAGTGCCGCGCCTTCGAGGTGAACCACGTCGCCACGCAGCAGAAGCGCAAGGGCAACGCCGCACTCGACATCGTGCGCGTCTACCGCGAGACGCACACCGCAGGCTGGCGCTTCACGGCGCTCATCCTGATGAAGGACGGTGTGGTCGTCTATAAGCTGACCGGGGGCCAGCCGCTGATCCACCAGATCGAGGCGAAGCGGGACAACCTCGCGCCGCTGCAGGCGCTCTCGGCGCGCTACCTCAACGCCGACAGCCTCAGCAACCTCGCCTCGTCGTTCAGCCGCAAGGACGAGAAGCCGTCGGCGCCATCGAGCGAGCCGGTCACGGCTTTCGGCGCGCGGCGGTAGCCGCAGGACCGAGCCGCCGCCTCACCGAGTCGAACAGGCAGATCCCGGCCGAGACGGACACGTTGAGGCTCTCGACCTCGCCGCCCATCGGGATCCTGACCAGCAGGTCGCAGCTCTCGCGCGTCAGCCGCCGCATACCCTCGCCTTCCGCGCCCAGCACCCAGGCGATGCCGTCGGGCAGGTCCGCCTCGTAGAGCGTGTCCGCGGCGCGCTCGTCGGCGCCGACGATCCAGATGTTGCGCTCCTTCAGCTCCGCGAGGGTGCGCGCCAGGTTGGTCACCATCAGGTAAGGCGTCGCCTCCGCCGCCCCGCTCGCCACCTTCGATACCGCCGGCGTGATGCCGGCCGAGCGGTCCTTCGGCGCGATCACGGCGTGCGCCCCGGCGGCGTTGGCGACGCGCAGGCAGGCGCCGAGGTTGTGCGGATCGGTGACGCCGTCGAGGACCAGCAGCAGCGGCTTCTCCACCCCCTCGAGCACGTCGTCGAGATCCTGCCCGAGGGACTTGACCGTGACGCGCGCCACCACGCCCTGGTGGCGGCCGCCGCCGTAGAAGCCGTCGAGGCGCTTGGTCGGCACGCGCATCAGCCGCACGCCGCTCCTTTCGGCCAGCGCGGCGAGATCGCGCGCCCGCGCGTCGTTGCGCGTCTCGTCGAGGAAGATCTCGATCACCGACGCCGGGTCGGCGCGCAGGCGCGCGAGCACGGCGTGGAAGCCGAATACGACTCTTGGTTCTCTTTCGCGCGTCATTCCGCTGGAAAAATAGGGACTGTCCCTATTTTCTGGGAAAAATGGTGACTGTCACGATTTTGAACCGAAGGCGACCCTAGGTTCTCTTTCGCGCGCCATCTTCGCCGGCGGGCACCAGGTCGATCTTGCGCTGGTCGACGTCGACGCGCACCAGCTTCACCGTCATGCGATCCGCGAGGCGGAAGCGCTTCTTGCTGCGCTCGCCGAACAGCTGGTGGCGCGCGCCGTCGTACTGGAAGTAGTCG
>DASSPL010000170.1:0-4302 GCA_035699685.1 Burkholderiales bacterium
TCCTCGCCCGCCTTTTCGACGATCTTCTTCAAGTCCGGATCGCCGCGCACCGTGCCCACCGGAAGCTCGGTCAGCACGCAGAGCGTCGAGTTGCCGAGCATCTGCGCGGCTTTCTGCCACACCGACTGCCGGATGTCGGCGAGCGGCGGCGACGCCATGTCCGCCTCCTGCAGCGCCTTTCTCAGCGCCTGGATGAGCGGCGTGTCGATACGGTCGGGGCGCCCGATCGGGAACATGTTGTTGCCCGGCACGTGGTTCTCGACCACGCCGGGCTCGACCACCTCGTTCGCCGAGTACGCCACGCCGCCGACGATGGCCTGCCTGGGAATGGCGCGCTCCAGCCGCCGATCCGGGTCGAGCCGGGTGAGGCTCGCGTCGTACCACCAGGGGATGCCGTTCTGCACGAAGACCACGGCGGTTTCCCTGCCCAGCAAAGGCGCGCATTGGTCGGCGAACGCGCCGAGCATGTTGGCCTTCAGCGTGACGAACACCGCGTCGTGCGGCCCGAGCTCGCGCGCGTTCTCGGCGGCGCGCACCCGGCCCACGATGGTGTCCCTGCCGTGCAGGAGCTTCACCCCGTTCCTGCGTATCGCCTCGAGGTGCGCGCCTCGCGCGATCACCGACACGTCGTGGCCCTTCGCCGCCAGTTTCGCCGCCATGTGGCCGCCGACGGCGCCGGCGCCGAAGATGCAGATTTTCATGCCGCTAGAATACCCCGCCATGAAACTCTGCCGATTCGACGATAACCGCCTCGGCGTGGTGGCGGACGACGGTGTGCGCGACGTCAGCGCGGCGCTGGCCAAGCTGCCCTCCGTGACCTATCCCTTTCCCAGGCACGACGCCCTCATCGCGCACCTGGATTCCCTCAGGCCCGAGATCGAGAAGCTGGCGAAATCGGCGAAGCCGAAGCCGATCAAGCAGGTGAAGCTGCTCAGCCCCATCGCCAACCCAGGGAAGATCATTGCCGCGCCCGTGAACTACAAGAAGCACCTGGAGGAAGCGCTCGCCGACAAGGGCATCCACCACGGCAATCTGGTGCAGGAGATCCACAAGGCCGGCATGTTCCTCAAGGCGACGAGCGCGGTGGTCGGCCCCGGCGAGGGCGTCAAGCTGGTGCACACCGACCGCAGGAACGACCACGAGGTCGAGCTCGCGCTGGTGGTCGGGAAGACGGCGAAGAACGTGAAAGCGGCGCAGGCGATGGACTACATCGCCGGCTATTGCATCGGCCTCGACATGACGATCCGCGGCCCGGAGGAGCGCAGCCTGCGCAAGTCGCCCGATTCCTATTGCGTGCTCGGGCCGTGGCTCGTGACGCGCGACGAGGTGCCCGATCCCGGCCAGATCGCGTTATCCATCAAGGTCAACGGCGAGACGCGGCAGGACGCCCACACCAGCGACCTGATCCTCACGGTCGCGCAGCTGATCGAGTGGGGCAGCTCGTTCTACACGCTGCACCCGGGCGACGTGCTCCTCACCGGCACGCCGCAGGGCGTCGGCCCGGTCAAGCCGGGCGACACGATGCTCGCCACCGTCGAGCGGGTCGGAAGCATGGAAGTGAAGGTCAGCTAGAAATAAAAAGGCCGCCGGGCGGAGGCCACGGCGGCCTTTGTGCAGCGGTGTTGCCGGATTACTGCGACTTCTTCTCCGGTTCCTGCGGCGTGGTCGCCGAGGAGCTGGAGCTCGCGCCGCCGCTGGTCGAGCCGGACGGGGTCGCGCTGGAGCTCGCGCCCGAGGAAGGCTGCGAAGCGCTGGAGCTCGAGGAGCCCGAGGGCTGCGTGGTCGAGCCGGCGCCGGCCGCGCCGCCGGTCGAGCCGGAGCTCGACGGGGCCGCGCTGGACGACGAGGACGCCCCGCCGCTCGCGCTGTCCTTCTTCTGGATGTCGACCGAGGTCGACGACGAGCTGGAGCCCGAGGGCGCCGTGCTCGGCGCGGCGGTCGAGCCGGACGGCGAGGTCGTGGTGGACGAGCTGGACGCGCCGGCCGGCGCGCGGTTGGTGTTGGGGTTGTCGCCGCAAGCGGTCAGGGCAGCGGCGCCAAACGCCAGGGAAACGGCTAGTGCGAGAGTCGAAACTTTCATGTGGCCTCCGTGGTTGGGGTACAGACTAGTCAGCAAGGATCAGGCCGGGTTTGTTACGCTGCTACCAGCGGCGTAGTTCCCCCGGCCTAGGAACTCAGTTCTTCATCGTGGGCTTCGTGTCGTCGCTTCTCGGCCCCGCCTGGTCGCCGCGCTGCTGGAAGTCGCGGTGCTGATCGGCGTGCTTGGGGTCGACCTGCCCCTGCTGGGGATTCGCGCCTTCCTTCTTCTCCGCCTGCGTGGGCGTTCCCACGTTGGCCGGTGTCGTGGAAGAACCTGCTGCCGCCGACGGTACGGACGACACGCTGTCGGTCTTGGGCGACGGCGGTTTCGAGGTATTGCGGTCGCAGCCCGCGGCGAGCGCCAGCGAAACTGCGGCGAAAAGGGTCAAGAGTTTCATTAAACGCTCCGGGGAGTTGGGTTGTACGGGGAGAGCTTCTGCAAAGGCCATACCCGCCCGCAGGATCGTTCCGGAGCGGCGGTCGCGCTCCTGCGCAGGGCGGTCGCTTTTGCGTGGCGTTGAAGATATTGCCCGTATTCATGTCGTACCATCCGCAGCCCAAACCATGAGCCTCCCGCTTCGCCTGCACCACTACGCGTGGGTCACGAAGGACCACGAGGCGAACCGCAAATTCTTCGAGGACGTGCTCGGCATTCCGCTCGTCGCCACCTGGTGCGAGAAGGCGTTCGCCGCCGAGGCCGGCCGCGAGCTCGAGTACTGCCATGCCTTCTACGGCCTCGCCGACGGCGGCGCCATCGCCTTCTTCCAGTTCGCCGACCCGGCCGATTACGAGGCCTTCAAGGCGCAGCATCCGAAGCAGGCGCGCTTCGGCCATATCGCGCTCAAGGTCGACCGGGACACCTTTGCGCGGATGGAGCGCCGCCTCAAGGAGGCGCGCCTGACCTATCGCGTCACCGACCACGGCTACTGCCGCTCGCTCTACGTGATGACCCCCGACGAGCTGAAGCTCGAGTTCACCCTCGACCCGGACAACGTGGCGGAGATCGACGCTAAGCGCCGCGCCGACGCCCATGCCGAGCTCAGGCGCTGGCTGGCCGGCGACCGCACGCCCAACAACACCGACCACAGGTCGACCTTCGGATGATCACCACCACCGTCGTCGGCAGCTATCCGCAGCCCAACTGGCTGGTCGACCGCGGCAAGCTCGGCTCCAAGGTGCCGCGCGTGCGGGCGCCGGAAATCTGGCGGATCGCGCCCGAGCACCTCGAGCAGGCGCAGGACGACGCCACGCTGATCGCCATCCGCGACATGGAGCTCGCCGGCATCGACATCATCACCGACGGCGAGATGCGGCGCGAAAGCTACTCCAACCGCTTCGCCACCGCCCTCGACGGCGTCGACATCGTCAACCCCGGCACGACGATCAACCGCACCGGCGCGCGCTCCGTGGTTCCCCGCATAGCCGGGCCGATCAAGCGGAGGCACCCGGTCGAAGTGCGCGACGTCCAGTTCCTGCGCGCCAATACCGACCGGCGCATCAAGATCACCCTGCCCGGCCCGTTCACCATGACGCAGCAGGCGCAGGACGACTACTACAAGGACGAGGAAGCGCTCGCGCTGGCGTATGCCGCGGCGGTGAACGAGGAGATCCGCGACCTGAAGAAGGCCGGCGCCGACGTCATCCAGCTCGACGAGCCCTGGCTGCAGGCGCGCGCCGACCGCGCCGCGCGCTACGGCGTGAAGGCGATCAACCGCGCGCTCGAGGGGATCGACGGCACGACGGTGGTGCACCTGTGCTTCGGCTACGCCGCGGCGGTGAAGGACAAGCCGACCACCGGCTACTCGTTCCTCGCCCAGCTGGCCGACAGCAAGGCATCGCAGATTTCGATCGAGGCGGCGCAGCCGCGGCTCGATCTCGCGGTGGCGAAGGACCTGGCGCCGAAGAGCGTGATGGTCGGCGTAATCGACCTCGGCACCAACGCCATCGAGCCGCCCGAGCAGGTCGCGGCGCGCATCCGCGCCGCGCTCAAGCACATCCCGGCCGAGAGGCTGGTCGTCGCGCCCGACTGCGGCATGAAATACCTCGCCCGCGAGGTCGCGTTCGGCAAGCTCAAGGCGCTCACCGCCGGCGCCGCCCTGGTCCGCAAGGAACTCGCATAATCGCGCCGCTCGAGCTTTGATTCCGGTACTCATCGTCGGTGGCGGCCCGGTCGGCCTGGCGCTGGCGATCGAGCTGGGCTGGCGGGGCGTTCCCTGCACGCTC
>DASSPL010000171.1:0-18278 GCA_035699685.1 Burkholderiales bacterium
CCGGCCTTCTCCATCAGGCGCTTCGCCGCCGCCTTGTCGCCCATCGCGGCAATCGCGTCCGCGCTCGGTCCGATGAACACGATGCCGGCCTTCTTGCAGGCGGCCGCGAAATCCTCGTTCTCGGCAAGAAAGCCGTAACCCGGATGGATCGCCTCGGCGCCGGTGGCCTTGGCCGCCGCGAGGATGGCGTCGATGTTGAGGTAGCTCTCAGCCGCCGCGGCCGCGCCGATGCGAATCGCCTCGTCCGCCGTCCTTACATGCAGCGCCGCGCGGTCGGCATCGGAGTACACCGCCACCGTGCGGATGCCGAGGCGCCTTGCCGTGCGCATCACGCGGCAGGCGATCTCGCCGCGGTTGGCGATCAGGATTTTCCGGAAACCCATTTCGGCTTGCGCTTCTCCAGGAACGAGGCGATGCCCTCGCGCCCTTCTTCGGAGGCGCGGATCTCCGCGATGCGGCGCGCGGTGTCCGCCTTGAGATCGTCTTCCACCGGCCGGCCGGCGACGTCGCGGATCAGGTCCTTGATGCGCGCGTGCGCGGCGCTGCCGCCGGAGAGGAGGTGCTTCAGCAGGGCGTCGATGAATCCATCCAGCTCGGCGGCGGGCACCAGCGCGGATAGCATGCCGATGCGCAGCGCTTCCTGGGCATCGAATACCTCCGCGGTAAGGAAATAGCGGCTCGCCGCCCGCGCACCGATGGCGCGCATCACGTACGGGCTGATCGTCGCCGGCGAAAGGCCGAGCTTGGCTTCCGAAAAACAGAACCTGGCCTCCGGCGTGCCCACCGCGATATCGCACGCCGCGACCAGGCCCGTGCCGCCGGCGAACGCCGGCCCGTGGACCCGCGCGATCGTCGGCTTGTCCATGCGGGCGAGCGTGGCCAGCATCTCGGCGAGGGCCCGTGCATCGCGCAGGTTCTCGTCGTAGCTGTAGCCGGACATGCGCTTCATCCAGTTGAGGTCGGCGCCGGCGCAGAAGGCCGGGCCGTTGCCGCCGAGCACGACCACCCTGACGGCCGGATCCGCGTCCAGCTCGTGGAAGGCCCTGCTCAGCGCAGCGATCAGTGCATCGTCGAATGCGTTGCGAACGTCCGGGCGATCGAGCGTGACGCGCCCTATGCCGTCCTTCTTGTCGACCTGGATCATGCGATGCGCGGCTCCACGACCACTTCGCTCTTCACCGAGTTGGCGATGAAGCACTTCTCGTGCGCCTTCTCGTGCAGCGCGCGGTGCTCGTCTTCGGTCGGGGCCTTGCCTGCGAAGGTCACGGCGGGTCGCAACGTCACCTTCGACATCCAGCTGCGGTCGAGCACGCCGACCGCCTCGTCGACGTAGCGCTCGACGACGTACTTTCGCATCTGCGCGAGGTGCAGGAACCACAGCATGTGGCACGACGAAAGCGACGCCACGAACGCTTCCTCCGGATCGACCCCCGGCTGGGACGGCGCTGTCTTCGGGATGTTGCCGGGGTTGGCGCGGCCGGAAACGTTGACCCCGCTGTCGAAGCGCCACTCATGCATGCGGCTGTACGTCTCGTAGACGAAGTCGCCCTGCCTCTTCCATTCGACGGTTGCGCGGTGCTCGCTCACATCCGGCCTTTTAGCATCACATCCTAAAGACGCCGAAGCGTGTCCTTTCTATCGGTGCGTTAAGTGCCGCAGACAGGGCGAGGCCCAGAAGCCGGCGCGTATCCACGGGATCCACGACGCCGTCGTCCCACAGCCGGGCGGTGGAATAGTAGGGGTGGCCCTGGCGCTCGTACTGGTCGCGGATCGGCTGCTTGAACTTCTCCTCGTCTTCCTTCGACTTGAAGTCGCCGCGCACGGTGGCCAGCACGCTCGCCGCCTGCTCGCCGCCCATGATCGAGATGCGCGCGTTGGGCCACATCCAGAGCATGCGCGGGCCGTACGCGCGGCCGCACATGCCGTAATTGCCGGCGCCGAAGGAACCCCCCAGGATCAGGGTGAACTTCGGCACCGCCGCGGTGGCCACCGCGGTGACCATCTTGGCGCCGTCCTTGGCGATGCCGCCGGACTCGTATTTCTTGCCCACCATGTAGCCGGTGATGTTCTGCAGGAAGACGAGCGGGATGCCACGCTGGGCCGCCAGCTCGATGAAGTGGGTCGCCTTGAGCGAGGACTCGGAGAACAGGATGCCGTTGTTCGCGAGGATCGCCACCGGGTAGCCGTGCACGTGGGCGAAGCCGGTCACCAGCGTAGTGCCGTAGTTCTGCTTGAACTCGTCGAGCTCCGAGCCGTCGACGATGCGGGCGATGACCTCGCGCACGTCGTAGGGCTTGCGCGGATCGGCGGGGATCACGCCGTACATCTCTTCCGCCGGATAGAGCGGCTCGCGCGGCTCACGCACGTCGAGCTGGACCTGCTTGCGGTAGTTGAGGTTGGACACGATGCGGCGCACCAGCGACAGTGCATGGGCATCGTTCAGCGCGTAGTGGTCCGCGACGCCGGAGATGCGTGTGTGCACTTCCGCGCCCCCCAGCTCCTCCGGGGTGACCACTTCACCGGTGGCCGCCTTCACCAGCGGCGGGCCGCCGAGGAAGATCGTGCCCTGTCCCTTGACGATGATCGACTCGTCCGACATCGCCGGCACGTAGGCGCCGCCCGCGGTGCACGAGCCCATGACGCAGGCGATCTGCGGGATGCCCGCGGCCGACATGTTGGCGATGTTGAAGAAGATGCGGCCGAAATGCTCGCGGTCCGGAAAGACGTTGTCCTGCTCGGGCAGGTAGCCGCCGCCGGAATCGACGAGGTAGATGCAGGGCAGGCGGTTCTGCGCGGCGATCTCCTGCGCCCGCAAGTGCTTCTTCACCGTCATCGGGTAATAGGTGCCGCCCTTGATCGTGGCGTCGTTGGCGACGATGACGCACTCGCGCCCGGAGACGCGCCCGATGCCGCAGATGATGGATGCGCAGTGCACGTCGCCGGTGTACATGCCGTAGGCGGCGAGCTGGCCGACTTCCAGGAACGGCGATCCGGGATCGAGCAGCGCGTGCACGCGCTCGCGCGGCAGCATCTTGCCGCGCGAGCGGTGCTTGTCGCGCGCCGCCGGGTCGCCGCCCTGCGAGACCGCCGCGACTTTCTCTTTGAGGTCCTTCACCAGGCCAAGCATGCGCTCGGCATTGGCGCGGAATTCCGCCGACCGCGTATTCACCAGGCTCTTGATGGCGCTCATCCTTCGGCCAGCGTCCGTCCGATGACCATGCGCTGGATGTCGCTCGCGCCTTCGTAGATCTGGCACACCCGCACGTCGCGCCACAGCCGCTCGACCGGGAAGTCCTGCACGTAGCCGTAGCCGCCGTGGATCTGGATCGCATCCGAGCAGACTTTCTCCGCCATCTCCGAGGCGAACAGCTTGGCCATGGACGCTTCGCGGATGCACGGCTGGCCGGCGTCGCGCAGGCGCGCGGCGTGCAGGTAGAGCTGGCGGGCCGCCTCGATCTGCGTCGCCATGTCGGCCAGGCGGAAGTTGATCGCCTGGTGCTCGATCAGCGCCTTGCCCATGCTCTTTCTCTCGTTGGCGTACGCGAGCGCCGCCTCGAGCGCGGTGCGCGCGACGCCCGTCGCCTGCGCGGCGACGTTGATGCGGCCCGACTCGAGATTGGCGAGGGCGATGCGATAGCCCACGCCCTCCTGGCCGATGAGATGGTCCGCCGGGACCCGGCAGTTCTCCAGGGTGATCTGCGCCGTGTCGGAGGCGTGCTGGCCGCTCTTTTCCTCGATGCGGCTGACGATGTACCCGGGCGTGGCGGTGGGCACGAGGAAGGCGCTGATGCCGCGCTTCGCCGCCGCCTTGTCGGTGACGGCGAATACCACGCCGATGTCCGCGTTCTTCCCGGAGGTGATGAACTGCTTCACGCCGTTCAGGACGTAGTGATCGCCCTTGCGCTCGGCGCGCGTGGTGATGGCGCCCGCATCGGAGCCGACGTGCGGCTCGGTGAGCAGGAACGCGCCGAGCAGGTCGCCGCGCGCGAGCGGCTTGAGGTACTTCTCCTTCTGCGCCGGGCTGCCGTACCCGTGCAGGATGCCCGCCACCAGGTTGCAGACGGCGACGATGGTCGAGGTGGCGCACTCCCCCGCGGCGATCTCCTCGCAGGCGATGGCGAGCGCGGTGTAGTCCATCCCGGCACCGCCCCATTCCTCCGGGATGGCCACGCCGTAGAGCCCCATCGCGGCGAGGCCCTTCAGCGCTTCGCGCGGAAACTCGCTTTCGCGGTCCCAGCGCGCCGCGTTGGGAGCGAGCTGCTCCTTCGCGTAGCGGCGCACCGCCTCGCGGATTTCACTGTGGGCGGACATAGGTCAGCGTGTGATGGGTAAAGAGGCCGCCCTTCTTGCCGTGGCACTCGGCCACGCCGTAGATGCGGCGGCGGCCGAATTTCAGGATGCGGGCGGTGCAGTACACATGCTCGCCCTTCGCCGGGGCGAGAAATGCGGTGTTGAGCTCGGAGGTGAGCGCGTCGCCGTCGCCGCCCAGCTTCGCCTTGATGGCGAGCCACATGGCGCAGTCGGCCGCGGCCATCAGCGCCGGGCCGTTGATAATGCCACCCGGCCGCTCGAGCTCCGGGCGGTGGGGCAGCTCCAGCGTGCACTCGCCTTCCTTCACCTCGACCACCTGGAAGCCCCAGGGGTTGAGGAACGGCGAGCTGTCGAGCAGCGCCTGGAGCTTTGCCTTCATCAGGCGAGCTCGATTCCCATCGCCGTCGCCTCGCCGCCGCCGATGCACAGGCTCGCCACGCCGCGCCGCAGGCCGTACTTGCGCAGCCCGCCGATCAGCGTCACCAGGATGCGCGCGCCGGAGGCGCCGATGGGGTGGCCGAGCGCGCAGGCGCCGCCGTGGACGTTCACCTTGTCGTGCGGCAGGCCGTGCTCCTTCATCGCCGCCATGGCGACCACGGCGAAGGCCTCGTTGATCTCGAACAGGTCCACCTGCTTCGCGCTCCAGCCGGTGCGCTCGAAGAGCTTTCGCATCGCGCCGACCGGCGCGGTGGTGAAGAGCCCCGGCTCCTGCGCGTGCGTCGACTGGCCGACCACCACCGCGAGCGGCGCCAGGCCGCGCTTCTCCGCGGTCGACCGGCGCATCATGACCAGCGCCGCGGCGCCATCCGAGATCGAGCTCGAGTTGGCCGCGGTCACGGTGCCGTCCTTGCGGAAGGCGGGCCTCAGCGTCGGAATCTTCTCGAGGTTCGCCTTGAAGGGCTGCTCGTCGTTCTCGACGAAGCGCTCTTCCTTGCCGGCCTTGATGGCGATCGGCGTCAGCTCCCAGGCGAACCAGCCCTCCTTGTTCGCCTGTTGCGCACGCTTTAACGAGGTAATGGCGAAGGCGTCCTGCTCTTCACGGGAGAAGGCGTATTTCTGCGCGCAGTCCTCCGCGAACGTTCCCATGAGGCGGCCCTTGTCGTACGCGTCCTCGAGGCCGTCGTAGAACATGTGGTCGATGACCTGGCCATGCCCCATGCGCAGGCCGCCGCGGGCCTTCGGCAGCAGATAGGGCGCGTTGGTCATCGATTCCATGCCGCCGGCGACGATCACGTCGGCGCTGCCGGTGGCGAGGATGTCGTGCGCCAGCATGGCGGCTTTCATGCCCGAGCCGCACATCTTGTTGATGGTGGTGCAGCCGGCGGCGAGCGGGAGCCCGGCGCCGAGCGAGGCCTGGCGCGCCGGCGCCTGCCCCTGTCCCGCAGGCAGCACGCAGCCCATGATCACTTCCTGCACCTCGTCGCCGCCGATCTTGGCGCGCTCCACTGCGGCGCGGATCGCTGCGGCGCCGAGCTCGGGCGCGGCGAAGTTCTTCAGCTCGCCCTGGAACGCGCCCATCGGCGTGCGGGCGGCGGAAACGATGACGATCGGGTCGGATTGCATGGCTACTCCTTCACGAGGGCCGCGCTCGAACGCAACGCGGCGATGGTCTCTTTTTCCAGAACCTGGATGAGCTCGGCTGCCGGCATGCGGCGCGACAGCGCCGCGGCCTGGCCTGCCCACAGGGCGACGTAGTCGGGCTTGCCGGCCTTGGCGGACGCGGTGCGCAGCTTGCCGGTCACGCTGTTCTGCGCCGGAAAGGCGAGCTGCGGCTTGTCCGCCATCTCCCGCATGAAGCGGTTGACGAGGCCGCGCGCCGGCTTGCCGGAGAATTTCTCGGTGATGCGCGTGTCGTCTTCCTCCGCGGCGAGGAGTGCGTCCTTGTGCACCTGCGACGCGCCGCTCTCCGGACAGGCGAGGAACGCGGTGCCGAGCTGAGCCGCCTGTGCGCCCAGCGCGAGCACGGCCGCGATGCCGGCGCCGTCCATGATGCCGCCGGCCGCGACGACCGGAAGCTTCACGGCTCTGACCAACAGCCGCGTCAGCGCGAGCGTCCCGGTCATCGCGTCGTACGGATCGCGCAGCCAGGTACCGCGATGGCCGCCCGCCTCGCCGCCCTGTGCGATGACGAAATCGAAGCCGGCGCTCTCCAAGTGCTTGGCTTCGGCGACCGTCGTGGCGGCGCCGCCGACAAGGATCCCCAGGGACTGGAACTTGGCGACGCGCTCGCGCGGCAGATCGGCGAGGTGCGTGGTGAAGACGCGCGGGCGAATGCGCTCCACCGCATCGAGCTGCGCCTGCAGATCGGGCGCAAAAGGCGGTGCCACCGGCTGCGGCGTGCCGAGCTGGAGCTCCGCGTAATAGCCGGCGACTGCCTGCAGCGCGCCGCGCTGGTCGGCGATGGCGCCGGGCTGCGGCGAAGTGAACAGGTTGATGACGAACGGCGCCGGCGTGCGCTCGCGAACCCACGCGCACTGCTTTTCCATCTCCGCCGGCTGGGTGTAGGCGAAGCCGAAGCCGCCGAGGGCGCCGGCGGCGGAGCACGCCGCGACCAGCTCCTGGCTGCTCGGGCCGCCGGCCATCGGCGCCTGGATGATCGGCACGCGAAGGCCGAGCTTCGCGCTCAGGGGGGTTGAAATCACGCCGTCTCGGCGAACAGCTCGCGGCCGATCAGCCAGCGGCGGATCTCGGAGGTGCCGGCGCCGATCTCGTAGAGCTTGGCGTCGCGCCACAGCCGCCCGGTGGGCGTCTCGTTGATGTAGCCCATGCCGCCCAGCGCCTGGATCGCCTCGCCCGCCATCCACGTGGCTTTCTCCGCCGCGTAGAGGATCGCGCCGGCGGCGTCCTTGCGCGTTGTTTCACCGCGGTCCAGGGCCTGGCCCACGGCGTAGACGTAGGCGCGGCAGGCCGAGAACGTCGTGTACATGTCGGCGAGCTTGCCCTGCATCAGCTGGAATTCGCCGATCGGCTGGCCGAACTGCTTGCGCTCGTGCACATAGGGCATCACCACGTCGAGGCAAGCGGCCATGATGCCGAGCGGCCCGCCGGCGAGCACGGCCCGCTCGTAGTCCAGCCCGGACATCAGCACCCGCACGCCTTCTCCCTCTTTCCCCAGGATGTTGGCGGCAGGCACTTCGCAATCGCGGAACACCAGCTCACAAGTATTCGAGCCGCGCATGCCGAGCTTGTCGAGCTTCTGCGCGGTGGAGAAGCCCTTCATCCCCTTCTCGACGAGGAATGCAGTGATGCCCCGGTCGCTGGTCTTGCCGTAGATCACCAGGGTATCGGCGTCGGGGCCGTTGGTGATCCACATCTTGTTGCCGTTCAGGACATAGCGATCGCCGCGGCGCTCGGCTTTCAAGCGCATGCCCACCACGTCGGAGCCGGCACCGGGCTCGGACATGGCGAGCGCGCCGACGTGCTCGCCGCTGATCAGCTTGGGCAGGTACTTCTTCTTCTGCGCCTCGCTGCCATTGCGGCGGATCTGGTTGACGCACAGGTTCGAGTGCGCGCCGTAGGACAGGCCGATGGACGCGGACGCGCGGGAGATTTCCTCCATCGCTATCACGTGCGCGAGGTAGCCCATCGCCGTGCCGCCGTAATCCTCCTCCACCGTTATGCCTAGAAGGCCGAGCCCGCCGAGCTTGCGCCACAGGTCGGGCGGGAACTCGTTGGTGCGGTCGATCTCGGCGGCGCGCGGGGCGATCTCCTTCGCGGCGAAGTCGCGCACCGTGTCGCGCAGCATGGTGATGGTCTCGCCGTGGTCGAAGCCGAGGAAGCTCATTCCCTGTGGTCCGCGGTGCCCGGAAGCATCATGAGGGTCTGCTGCATGGTGGCGACGTGCCTGCGGTCCTCAGCGTACACCTCCGCGCGCGCCACCGTCAGCGTGCGGCCCGGCTTCACCACCTCGCCGCGCGCGACCAGCGACGTCGTGGCCGGCGCGAGGATATTGATCTTGTATTCGACGGTGACGAGCGAGGAGTCGGCCGGCATGAGAGAGAAGGCGGCGTAGCCGCAGGCGCTGTCGGCAATCATGCCGATGATGCCGCCGTGCACGTAGCCCTTCTGCTGGGTCAGGTCGTCGCGGAACGGCAGCTCGATCTCCACCACCCCGGGTTCGACCCGCCCCAGCTTCGCCCCGATCAGCACCATGGCTTTCTGGCGGCCGAAGCTCGCGCGGATGCGCTGGGCGAAATGAGGGTCGGCCGGGGCATTCAAGGGCTGGACAGCCTACTTTACGTTTACGTCAACGTCAACGCCGCTTGAGCTGCTTCTCTACGCGCTTGGCGAAGGTCTGGATCTCGCCGAGCTGCGCCTCGATGTCGGCGCGCTGCTGCAGCAGGCTCCTGCGGTGCGACTCGAGCACCTCGCGGAAGCGCTCGAGCTGCGCCCGGTCGTCGCGGCCCGGCTCGTACATGTCGATCAGCTCGCGGATCTCGGCGAGGGTCAGTCCCAGGCGCTTGCCGCGCAGGGTGAGCTTGAGGCGGGTGCGGTCGCGCGGCGTGTAGATGCGCCGCTGGCCCTCGCGCCGCGGCGCGAGCAGGCCCTGGTCCTCGTAGAAGCGGATCGCGCGCGGCGTGACGTCGAACTCCTGCGCGAGTTCGCTGATCGAGAATTCGGCGCGTTCGGTTTCCATGCGCGCTAGAGCACGATCTCCCGTGCGGCGCCGCGCACATCCATCTCGAACTCGAGGTCGACGACCGGCGGCCGGCAGAAATGCCATTCTAGGCCGCCCCTCCCGGCGCCGCGCGCGAACAGCTCCGGACCGACGAGGGCGCCGATGTCGTGCACCGTGTAGGCCTGCGTCGAGACGGCGTCGGCCCATGAAACGCCGAGCGCCGAGAGCCGCCGCTCCATTTCAGCGACCACGTAGCGCACCTTCGCGCGCATGCCTTCACGCGACGTATCGCCGAGGGCGACTATGGTTTCGCGGTAGGTCTTCTTTCCCTCCTTTGCTTCGCCGCCGCCGGCGACGATGAACGTCTTGCGGCTGCCGCGAGCCGGTACCGTGTAGGAAAAGGCGTGCAGCGACGGCGCGGCCGGCTTGCCGTGCTCCGGGCACACGTTGGTGCGCGCCACGGGGTTGGCGTCGTCCTTGAACAAGCCCCAGCGTTCCAGGGTGCCGACATACTGGCGGTTGAATTCGTAGAAGCCCTGCTCGGTGAACGGCGCCGGCGAGCGCAGCTCGCACGCGGCGAAGGCGGTGCTCGGCCGGCCGAGCGCCTTGAGATGCGCTTCCACGGCCTGCAGGCCCGCTGCGAGCGGCAACGGCTCGAGGAATCGCGCCCGCTCGATCGCGAAACCCGGTTCCGCGGCCACGCCGCCCGAGTACTGGAAGACGGCCTTGATGTAGCGGTAGCCGCCAGGGGCGAAAACTACGGTATCAGCCATGGTTTAGCCTTTCAAAGAACGCCCAGATAAGCCTCGCGGATGGCGGGATCATCGCGCAACGCGGCGGCCGCGCCGTGCCGCGAGACGCGGCCGGTGTCCATCACGAACCCGTAGCTCGCGAGCTCGAGCGCCGTGGTCACGTCCTGCTCGACGACGAGAAGCGTAAGGCCGCCTTCGTTCAGCCGCCGCAAGGCGTCGCAGAGCTGGTCCACGACCGCCGGCGCGAGCCCGAGCGACAGCTCATCGATCACCAGCAGGCGCGGCGCCGACATCAGTCCGCGCGCGATCGCGCACATCTGCTGTTCTCCGCCCGAGAGCGTGCCGGCATCCTGGCGCTGGCGTTCGCGCAGTATCGGGAACAGGGTATACATACGCTCCAGGTCGGCGGCCACGGCGCCGGCGCCGTCGCTTCGCAGGTACGCGCCCATCAGCAGGTTATCGCGCACGCTCATCGCCCCGAACAGGCGTCTGCCCTCGGGGACGTGCGCGATGCCGGCATCCAGCACCTGCTCGGGCGGCGCACCGGCCAGATCGCGCCCTTCGAACACGATGCGTCCACGGGTCGGACGCAGGAGGCCGGAGACGGCGCGAAGCAGCGTTGTCTTGCCGGCGCCGTTCGAGCCGACGAGGCAGGCGATCGTACCGCGCTCGACAGCCAGGTCGACGCCCCAGAGCACGGGCACGTCCCCGTATCCGGCGTGCACGGCGTCAATGCGCAGCATAGCGACGTCCGAGGTAAGCCTGCACCACTTGCGGATCGCGCACGATGCCTTGCGGATCGCCCGACGCGATGAGCTCGCCATGGTGCAGGACGACGATGCGGCTGCAGAGGTTCAGGACGACCTTCATCAGATGCTCGATGATGAGGATGGTGACGCCGCGCGCGGCTATGGCGCGGATCAACGCCAGCGCCTGGTCGATCTCGGCCGGGTTGAGGCCGGCATTGACTTCGTCGAGGAGCAGCAGCTTGGGCTGCATGGCGAGGCCCTTGGCGAGCTCGAGGCGCTTGCGCATCGCGAGCGTCAGCGACGCGGCGCGCTGGCTGGCGCGCTCGGCCAGCCCGACAAACCGCAGATGGTCCATCGCCGCTGCGTCGGCGCTCGCGCCATAAGGCGCGCCGCCGGCAAAGACGCCGGCGGCGGCGACGTTTTCGAGCACGGTCATGTCCGGAAACGGCTGCACGATCTGGAAGGTGCGCGCAATGCCGCGCCGCGCAGCCTGCCAGGGCTTCTGGCGCGTGACGTCGTCGCCGGCGAAGTGCACGGTTCCCGCGGTGGCGGGATGCACGCCGGTGATGACGTTGACGAGCGTGGTCTTTCCGGCCCCGTTCGGCCCGATGAGGCCGACCACTTCTCCCCGCGCGACGGTGAAATCGACCGCCGCCAGCGCGCGCAGACCGCCGAACTGGCGGCCCACGCCGCGAAGCTCGAGGAGCGGGGTCACGCTTTTCTCAGGGCCAGCATGCCCTTGGGGAGGAAGACGACGAGCAGGACGATCAGCAGGCCGAGCACGCCGGTATGTACGGACAGGTAATTTCGCCACACCAGCTCTTCGAGGCCGAGGAACACGCCCGCGCCGAGAAGTGGTCCGAACAGCGTGCCGGCGCCGCCCAGCAGCACCATGACTATCGGCTTCACCGAATAGAGCACGTCGAACACGTCGGGCGGCTCGATGTAATGCACCCAGGAGGCGTAGACGGCGCCCGCGACGCCGACGAATGCGCCGGAGAGCACGAAGGCGCTCACTTTGTAGAGCGTGGTGTTCACGCCCAGCATGTCGGCGGCCGACTCGTTCTGCTGGATGCAGCGCAGCCCGAAGCCGAGCCGCGAGTGCCGCACCAGGAAGGACGCGCCGAAGGTCAGCGCCGCCAGCGCAAGCATCGCGTAGTAGAAGAAGCGCGCCTGCGCATCCACGGACGCCGCCTGGGGGAGCGGCAGGTTGAGGCCCATGCCGCCGCCCGTGAGTCCGGTCGCCGAGTTGACGATCTCGCGCAGCGCTTCGGCGACCACCAGGCTGGCGATGGCGAAGTAATGCCCGCGCAGCCTGAGGAGCGCGAAGCCGAGGCCGGCGGCGAAAAGCGCCGCCACAAGGCCGGCGAGCGCCCATGCCGCGTAATGCGGCACGCCGTACTTCTGGGCCACCGCGCCCGCATAGGCGCCCAGGCCGAAGAAGGCGGCGCTCGCGAACGAGGGATAGCCCGCCATGCCGCCAATGAAGTTCCACGACAGGGCAAGCACCCCGTACATGAGCATCGTCGTGCCGAGGCGCAGCCCGTAGGCCTGGGTCGTCAGCGGCACGGCGAGCAGGACGGCGAGGGCAACGAGGGCGACGATGAGCGTGCGCGTCATTCGTACCCCTTGCGGCCGAGAAGCCCGGTCGGCCTGACGAGCAGCACGGCGATCAGGAGGAGGAATGAAAGCGTGGTCGCATGCTCGGGGCCAAGCCAGAGGCCGCCGAAGCTTTCGACCACGCCGAGGGCGAGGCCGCCGACCATGGCGCCCGGGACGCTGCCGAGCCCGCCGAGCACGCAGATGACGAACGCCTTTCCGAGATACACAGTCCCGGTGAGCGGCGAAATCGGATAGATCATCGCGAGCAGCGTCCCGGCGACGCCGGCCATCAGCGCGCCGAGGCCGAAGGTCACGGCGTAGATCCTCTTTACGTTCACCCCCATCAGGGCGGACGCTTCGCGGTCCATGCGCACGGCGACGATGGCGCGGCCAATGCGCGAGCCGGACAGCAGGAGGTAAAGCAGACCGGTCAGTCCGAGCGCCAGTGCCATGGCGAGCAGGCGATCCATCGGGATCACCACCGGGCCGAGAGCCACGACGCCGAGGGGGGGGTCGAGGATGACCTTGCGAAAGTCCGCCGTGAACGCGAGCAGCATCCCGTTCTGCACCATGAGATCGAGCCCGAACGTGAGCGACAGCGTGAGCAGCACCGGCGCCGCGATCATCCGGTTGATCAGCGCCGACTGCAGGAAGTAGCCGAAGGCGAAAAAAAGCGGCGCGGCCACCAGCAGCGAGAAGAACGGGTGGATGCCGAGCTGCGTGTAGCCGAAGAAGGCGAGATAGCCACCCAGCACGATGATCGAGCCGTGCAGGATGTTGATGACGTTCAGCACGCCCCACACGAGCGAGAATCCGGCGGCGATGCAGGCATAGAGCCCGCCCAGCACCAGCCCGTTGGCGAGGATTTGGAGCGTGAGCAACGGGCGCTTACTTCACGCCGAGCCTGAGCTCCCCCTGCTTGACCGAAGCCGGATGCAGCACCAGCGGCTTACCCTGCTGGATCTGGAACACCGGCGGCTCGAGCGACGTGATCTGCCCGGTCTCGCCGAACTTCACGCGGCCCCAGAAAGTGACCTCGTCCATCGCGGCGAGCGCGTCGCGCACTTTCTGCTTGTCGGTGGTGCCGGCCTTTTCGATCGCCATCTGGAAAATGGCGCCGGCCGCGGAAGCCGAAGCCTCGGCGTAATCCGGCAGCGCCTTGTACTTGGCCTGGAACAGCTTCACGTAGTTCTCAGTCGTGCCGAAGATGTCCTTGCCCTTGTAGCGCACCGCCGGATGCCACCACGCGGCGCTCGTCACGTTGTCGGCGAGCTTGCCGACGCCGTCGATCCACTCCTGGTAGGCCGGCGCCGCGATCATGGTGACGACCGGCGCCTCGATGCGCAGGTCGCCCATCTGCTTGCGCATCAGGATGAGATCGTTGGTGTAGCCGGTGGCGAATATCCAGTGCGGGGCCTGCGCCTTGATCTGCGAGAGGGCCGAGGCGTGATCGAGCGTGCCGATGGCGTACTTCTCGAAGTACACGATGTTCATGCCGCGCTTCTTCGCCGATTTCTCCATTTCCTGGGCGATGGCGAGCGGGAAGAGGTCATTGCGCGCAAGGATGGCTACGCGCTGCACGCCGGCCGCCTGCTTCCTCACCATGTCGGAAAGCGGCTCGGTGAGCGTGTCGTTGGGCGTGAAGGTGCCGAAGAGGAACTTGTAGCCCTGGTCGTACACCTGCGCCGACGACGCCGTGGCGGCTATCGTAGGGACCTTGTATTTCTCCGATACGCTCGAGGCGGCCTTGGCCGCCCCCGAGCCGAAGGGAGAAAACAGGAAATCCACCTTGTCCTGGGTGATGAGCTTTTCCGCGGCCTGGACCGCGCGCGGCGTGTTGGACTGGTAGTCGACGTAGACGATCTCCACCTTCACGCGCTTGCCGCCCACGCGTACGCCGCCTGCCTTGTTCGCGACCTCGGCCCAAAGGTCGTAGCCGCGCTGCTGTTTCACCGCCTCGGGCGACAGCGGCCCCGTGATGGGCAGGGGTGCGCCTATGCGCAGCACGTCCTGCGCCTGCACGCCGGCTGCGCCGAGAGCAAGCAGGGCCGACAGCAACAGGTGCTTCATGGAGCCTCCCATGTTAGGTTTGCGGGGATTCTATCTGCGATGTCCGCGCTTCAATACCCCTGGCCCGAAACGCCCGACCCCGGAACGACGATCGAGGTCGCGCCCGGCATCCACTGGCTCAGCATGCCGCTGCCGTTCGCGCTCGACCACATCAACCTGTGGCTGGTACGCGATGGCGAGGGCTGGACCGTCGTCGATACCGGCATCGGCAACGCGCAGACGCGCGAGATCTGGGAGCGGCTGCTCGAGCGTTTCACTCCCGTCCGGCGGGTCGTCATCACGCACTACCACCCCGATCATGCCGGCAACGCCGAATGGCTGTGCCGGCGCTTCGGCGTCGAGCTCTGGACGACGCAGGGCGAGTACCTGACCGCGCATGCGGTGCGCGCCAGCGCGGCCGGCTACACCACGGAAGCGGTGCTCGACGTCTTCCGCCGCAACGGCCTCGACCCTCAGAAGCACGCCGCCATGTCCGGGCGCGGCAATCGCTACGCGCAGCTGGTGCCGGACTTTCCGCACTCGTACCGGCGCATCATCGAGGGCGACCGCGTGCGGATGGGCGAGCATGAGTGGAGAGCGATCGTCGGCCACGGCCACGCGCCGGAGCATCTCTCCCTCTACTGCCGGGCGCTCAACGTGGTCATTGCCGGCGACATGCTGCTCTCGACCATCTCGACCAACGTGAGCGTCTGGTCGATCGACCCGGAGGGTGACCCGCTGCGCCTGTTCCTCGACTCGATCGCCCGCTACCGCGACCTGCCGGCCGACGTCCTCGTGCTGCCTTCGCACGGCAAGCCTTTTCGCGGCGCGCACGAGCGCGTGGCGCAGCTCGAGCAGCATCACCGGGCGCGTTTTGCCGAGCTGAAGCTCGAGCTGCAAAAAGCCGAGAAAAGCGCCGGGGAGCTGCTGCCGGTGCTGTTCCGCCGTCCGCTCGACGCCCACCAGACGTTCTTCGCCATGGGCGAGGCGATAGCCCACCTGCACTATCTCTACTACGCGGGCGAGGCGAAGCGCGCCCGGGGCAGCGATGGCATCATGAGGTATGCAGCCAGCTAATCCGAAGGAAACGGCGGAGCTCGCCAGGGTGGCCCAGACGGTGGCCGAGCGCTCGTCCAGGATCCTCGCCGAGTTCGCGAAAAAGCAGACCGAGAGCCTCTCGTCCGCGGTGCGCGACGAGATGGGCATCGCCAAGGCGTTCATGGACCTCTACGCGCGCATGGCGGCGGACCCGGCGCGCCTCGCCAGCATGTCGATGAACCTGTGGCTCGACCAGATGCGCCTCTGGCAGGCGACCTGGATGCGCATGCTCGGCGTCGCGGCGCCGCCGGTGGCGGAGCCGGCGAAAGGCGACTGGCGCTTCAAGGACGAGGAATGGTCGAAGAATTTCCTCTTCGACTACATCAAGCAGTCGTACCTGATCGCCGCGCGGCACATCAACCATGCCGTCGCCGAGGTGGATGGCCTGTCGCCGGAATCGGAAAAGAAGGTGGCCTTCTTTACCCGGCAATACGTCGACGCGCTCGCGCCCACCAACTTCCTCGCCACCAACCCGCAGGTGCTGCGCGAGACGCTGGCGAGCGGCGGGCAGAACCTGGTGCGCGGCCTGAACAACCTGCTCGCCGACCTCGAGAAGGGCGGCGGCGAGCTGCGCATCTCGATGACGGACGAGAAGGCCTTCCAGCTCGGCCGCAACGTCGCCACCACGCCGGGCAAGGTGGTGTTCCAGACCGAGCTGATGCAGCTCATCCAGTACCAGCCGGCCACGAGCCAGGTGTACCGGCGGCCGCTGGTCATCATCCCGCCCTGGATCAACAAGTACTACATCCTCGACCTGCGGGAGAAGAACTCCTTCATCAAGTGGGCGGTGGAGCAGGGCCACACCGTGTTCGTCATCTCGTGGGTCAACCCCGACGCCAAGCTCGCGCAGAAGGGCTTCGACGACTACATGCGCGAGGGCGCGCTCGCCGCGTTCGACGCGATCGAGAAGGCGACCGGCGAACGCGAGCTGAACGTCATCGGCTACTGCCTGGGCGGGACGCTGCTCGGCGCGACGCTGGGCTACATGGCGGCGAAGAAAGACGACCGGGCGAAGAGCGCCACGTTCTTCGTCAGCCTGCTCGACTTCTCCCAGCCGGGCGAGCTCGGCGTGTTCATCGACGAGCAGCAGGTGGCGAACCTCGAGAAGAAGATGAACGAGCGCGGCTACCTCGAGGGCTCGGAGATGGCGGGCACCTTCAACCTGCTGCGCGCCAACGACCTCGTCTGGTCCTTCGTCGTCAACAACTACCTGATGGGCAAGGACCCCTTCCCGTTCGATCTGCTCTACTGGAACGCCGACTCGACGCGCATGCCGGCGCGCATGCACAGCTACTACCTGCGCAACATGTACATCAAGAACCTGATGGGCGTGCCGGGCGGGCTCGAGCTGGCCGGGGTGAAGATCGACCTCACGAAGGTGAAGCTGCCGAGCTACTTCATCTCGACGGTGGAAGACCACATCGCGCCCTGGAAGACCACCTACAAGGGCGCCAAGTACCTCGGCGGTCCGGTGCGTTTCGTGCTGGGCGGCTCCGGCCACATCGCCGGCATCGTCAATCCGCCGGCGGCGAAGAAGTACCACTACTGGACCAACGACAAGGTGCCGGCTACCGCGGAAGAGTGGCACGCCAGCGCCAAGCAGCACGACGGCTCGTGGTGGGACGACTGGCAACGCTGGATCGACAAGCTGAACGGCGGCGAGAAGGTGCCGGCGCGTATTCCGGCCAACGCCATCGAGGACGCGCCCGGCAGCTACGCCTCGCTGCGGCTACAGCGGTAGGTCGCGCGGCTTGCGCGGCGCGCGCGAGGCGAGCCGGTCGTACAGCCATCCCGGCATCGCGCGCAGCAGGATCGACACCAGCGCCATCTGCCACGGGATCACGGCCAGGCGCCGCCGCGCGGCGATCAGGCGCGCGATGCGCCGCGCCGCGTCGTCGGCGCCGATGAGGAACGGCATGGGGAAGCGATTCACCTGCGTCATCGGCGTGTCGATGTATCCGGGGCAGATGCAGACGACCGAGACGCCGCTGCCGTAGAGCTCGGCGCGCAGGCTCTCCATCCACTTCACGGCAGCCGCCTTCGAGGCGCAGTAGGCGCCGTTGCCCGCGAGCCCGCGGAAGGACGCGAGGCTCGCGATGCCGACCAGCGTGCCGCGGCCGGCTTCTCGCATCGCCGGCGCGAAGGCCGCCAGCGTGATGGCAAGGCCGGCGACGTTCACGTCGAGCACCCGGCGCAGCTTCTCGATGTCGGCGAGGTCGTCGCCTTGCGTGCCGACGCCTATGCCGGCGTTGGCGATCACCAGGTCGGGCGTACCGAAGTCGCGCGCGATCTTCTGCATCGCCGTCGCGTCGGTGACATCCGCCTGGTAGGGGACCACGGTCCCCGGCAGGGAGGGCGAGAGCGGGCGCCGGGCGATCAGCCCGAGGGTGGTGCCGGGAGCAGCGTAGTGCCGCGCCAGCGCCTCGCCGATGCCGGAGGAGGCGCCGGTGATGACAATCTTCGTTATTTGCCTTTCCGCACCTGCTCGACCAGGTGGTTCACCGTCTCCAGCATGCCTTCGCGGCTGCGGCCCTGGTCGGCGCTGACGGTATAGCGGCCCTGCACCGCCATCGCGGGCGTGCCGTCGATCTTGTAGGCAGTGGTGAGCTGTACCGCGCGGCGCGTCTTGCTCTGCACGCCAAAGGACTTCATCGTCTCGAGGAACTTCTTCGCGTCGACGCCGTGCTTCTGCAGGAACTGCGTCAGCGCCTTCTCGTTGGCCGTGTCGAGCTTGTCGCGGTGGATGGCATCGAAGAGCGGCCGGTGCAGCTTGTCGAGCAGCCCCATCGCCTCCATCGTGTAGTAGATCACCGCGTCGTGCGCCCAGCGCTGGTTGAACACCGCCGGGACGCGGCGGAACTGCGTGTCGGCCGGCAGCTTCTTGACCCAAGGCTCGAGCACCGGCTCGAGGTTGTAGCAATGGATGCAGCCGTACCAGAAGAACTCGAGCACCTCGATCTTCTTGCCGTCGGTCTCGACCGGCTGCGCCGGCTTCAGCTCCGTGTACTGGAAATTGCCCTGCGCCAGCGCGACGGGGATCGCGACGGCGAAGGCGGCTAACGCGGCGAACAGCTTCTTCATCTATTGCGGCTCCTTGAT
>DASSPL010000172.1:0-3672 GCA_035699685.1 Burkholderiales bacterium
GTTCAACATGACCTCCGAGAAGGAGGAGTTCGTCTACCACGAGAACCTGATCCACCCCGCGCTCACCGCGCATGCCGCGCCGAAGAAGGTGCTGATCATCGGCGGCGGCGACGGCGGCTCCTCGGAAGAGGCGCTGAAGCACCCGTCGGTGGAGCAGGTGACCATGGTCGAGATCGACGCGGACGTGATCGAGGTGGCGAAGCAGCACTTCCATGCCGTGCACAACGGCGTCTTCGACAACCCGAAGCTGCGGGTGCTGGTCGACGACGGCATGAAGTACGTGCGCGAGACGCAGGAGCGCTTCGACCTCATCTCGCTGGATCTCAACGACCCGGTGGGGCCGGCGGCGGCGCTCTACTCGCTGGAGTTCTTCCAGCAGCTGCGCACGGCGCTCGCGCCGGGCGGCGCGCTCACGCTGCACCTCGGGTCTCCCGTGGCGCAGCCGCAGCGCGTGGCCGATCTCGCCCAGCGCCTGAACAGCGTGTTCCGCATCGTGCGGGTGTACACCATGTACATCCCGCTCTACGGTTCGCTCTGGTCCATGGCGGTGTGCTCGGACAAGCTCGACCCGAAGAGCTTCACGGCCGACGAGATCGACCGCCGCATCGAGGCGCGCAAGCTGCAGGAGCTGCGCTTCTACAACGGCGAGACGCACGAGGGCGTGTTCGCCCTGCCGAACTTCGTCCGCGACCTCGTGACGCCGGCGCGCCTGAAGCAGCCGGCGCGGGGGCGCCGGCTGGGCGTGGTGCGAGCCGCTTCGAAATAAGTCCAACCCAAAAAAAACCAACCGAAAGGGCGCCGCGGCGCCCTTTCTTATTTCCGGTACTGCTCCAGCAGATCGGTCATCGCCGCATTGCGCCGCTCGCGCGCGGCGGCGAGCGCGGCTTCGGGGTTCGCGCCGGCCTTGAGCAGCAGCTCCGCCACCTTGGCGTCTCCGGTGTAGACCGCCGCCGTCAGCGGCGTGACGCCGCGGCTGTCGGGCTTGTCGGCCCACTTGCCGAGCGCGAGCAGCTCGCTCACTGCCGCTGTGTCGCCTTTCAGCACGGCGGTCATCAGGTCGTTGTACTTGAGGCCCACCGGTTCTGGAGCGGGCGCGCCGCCGGCGGCCGGAGGAGCGTCCATGGCGCGGGCCTGGACCGGTGCCGGCAGGCGGCGGCGTCGTTCCTTGGCCGCAACCGGTTCGGCCTTCGGCGCGGACTCGACAACCTTCGCCGCTACCGGCGCGGGCTGCGCCGGGACCACCGCAGGCTGCGCGGGGGCGGCCTTGGCGGCAGCGGGCGGGGCGGCAGCGGGCGGGGCGGCGGCGATCGGGGCGCCCGCCATGCTGGTCTTGCTGAGCGTGAAGGGATAGCTGCGCTCGACGAACTGCTCGGCGACCACCACCTCCAGGCGCGTCACCGGCTGCTCGAAGCCGAACTTCACCTCGCCGCCGCTCGAGCTGCGGGAAAGCGTGCGCACGCGCCCGCCGTCGGCGCCGTAGCCCTGTATCGAGACGATGCGTGAAGCGTCGCCCGCGGAGGAGAGCTCGGCTTCCTTGCCCTTTATCGCCTTGACCGTGACGGCGACGCCGTGCGCGGTCTGCGCCTTGCCGACGTCGCCGGGCGCGAAATTCAGCGCCAGCGGCTTCGCCGGGATGCGGAACTTGGCCGCCCCCTCCACGACCTGGAGCGAGTCCGTGCTCGCGCCCGAGCGCAGGGTCACCTGGCGCGTGCCGCCGAGATGCGGCGCCGGCGTCGCCGCCGGGCGCAGCGAAACTTTCTGGAAGAACGCGCTCTCGAGATTGTGCTTCGGGTCGTAGAGCTCGCCGCCCCGCGCGTCCGCCACGCGGGTGAGCGTGACCGTGACGGCCGAGTCGCCGGCGAACTCATCCATCGGCGGCACGTGGACCTTGATCCAGAAGCTGCTCGGGAACGTCGTGGAGAGCTCGAGCACCGCGGGCCCGGCGCGCGTGGTGCCGGGCTTGTCGAAGCCGTTGAGCTGCGCGGCGAGGACGGTGTCCACGTCTTTCGCGCCAGCGACCGGCGCCGTCGCCGGCGGCGGAGCGGCGGCCGGCTTGGGCGCTGCGGCCGAGGGCGCAGGTGGGGAAGCGGGGGCCTTGCGAGGCGCCGGCGACGGTGCGGAGGCCTGTATCTGCGGCTGCTTCATCGCCTCCTGCATCAAGCCGCCGGCGAATCCGCCCATCATCGCGGCGAGCACGCCGACGCCGAGCACCATCACCAGCGCGGCCGGCGCGACCCAGCCGAAGACGCCGACGAGCAGGCCGATCAGCACGTGCCCGGGGCTGTCGCGCACGACGGTGGTGGACGCGACCATGTCGTGCAGCGCCTGCTTGCGCCCGGTGAATGCGGCGAGGACGAAGCCGAGCATCAACGGGATCGCCGACGCGTACTTCGCGATCTCCCGGCCAAATGAGCGCAGCATCGAGATCTGCTCGCCGTCGCCGGTGACGACCTTCAATCCGAGCAGCGCTTTGCCGAACGTCGCCTGGCGCGACGACGCCTGCATGACGCCCCAGTAGAGAACCGGGCCCACAAAGCAGGCGGCGGTGATGAGCAGGGCACCGGATTCGCCGAGGAACGCGGCGCCCGCGGCGACCACGAAAAGCAGCGTTATGAATACGACACTGTCGACCAGATACGCGAGAAAGCGTATCCAGAAACCGCCGTAGCTCTGCCCTCCCGGACTTGCCATGGCTTCCCCCCTTTATGGAGGGAAGCCTACTCCTAATCGAGGCCCTGGAGCACTTTCCGCACTGTGTCAAAAATGCGGTCGATCTGGCCCTTTTCGACGATCAGGGGCGGCGAGAAAGCCAGGGTATCGCCGGTGTAGCGGATCAGGACGCCGGCTTCGAAGGTCTTCACGAACGCGGTGTAGCCGCGGCTGCCGGGGGCATCCCTCTTCGGCTCGAGTTCGACCGCGCCCATCAGGCCGACGTTACGCACGTCGATGACGTGGCGCGCGCCCTTGAGGGAATGGATCGTTTCTTCCCAATGCTTTTCAAGTGTCGCGGCCCGCTCGAGCAGGCCCTCTTCCTTGTACGTGTCGAGGGTGGCGATGCCGGCGGCGCACGCGATCGGGTGGCCGGAGTACGTGTAGCCGTGGAAGAGCTCGATGCCCTCCGCGCCCTTCATGAAGGCCTCGAAGATCTCGTCGCGCACGAACACCGCGCCCATCGGCACCGCGCCGTTGGTCATGCCCTTGGCGGTGGTGAAAAGGTCGGGCACGACGCCGAGCCGCTGCGAGCCGAACGGCTTGCCCAGGCGGCCGAAGCCGGTGATGACCTCGTCGAAGATGAGCAGGATGCCGTGCTTCGTGCAGATCTCGCGCAGGCGCTGCAGATAGCCCTCGGGCGGGACCAGCACGCCCGCGGAGCCGGACACCGGCTCGACGATCACGGCGGCGATGGTGCCGCCGTCGTTCATCAGCGCAAGGCGCTCGAGATCGTCGGCAAGCTCGGCGCCGTGCTTCGGCAGGCCGCGCGAGAACGCGTTTCGCGCGATGTCGTGCGTGTGGCGCATGTGGTGCACGCCCGCGAGCCCGGGGCCGAACACCTTCTTGTTGGCGGGAATGCCGCCGACCGCCATGCCGCCGAAGTTCACGCCGTGGTAGCCGCGCTCGCGGCCGACCAGGCGGAAGCGGTGGCCTTCGCCGCGCACGCGGTGATAGGCGAGC
>DASSPL010000173.1:0-3701 GCA_035699685.1 Burkholderiales bacterium
ATGCTCTCGTGGGGCGGCTTCTCGGCGCGCGCGCGCCAGACGCGGCAGAGCCCGCTGCTCCTCATGCAGGAAGGGCGCACGCTGTCGCCCAAGGTGACGATCAGCGAGAACACCGCCGCGGGCATCGGCATGCGCTTCCAGTCGGACGGTTTTCCGAAGCCGCCCGAGGTGCCGCTCATCGCGGGCGGCGCGCTCGGCGAGCCGCTCATCTCGCCGCGCTCGGCGAAGGAGTACGGCCTGCGCACCAACGGCGCGGGGGCCGGCGAGGCACCGGCATCGGTGGATATGGCCGCGGGGCGGCTGGAACAGGCGAAGGTGCTGGAGGCGCTGGATCGCGGCCTCTACATCTCCAACCTCTGGTACCTGAACTACTCCGACCGCGCGGCGGGCCGCATCACCGGCATGACGCGCTTCGCGACCTTCTGGGTGGAGGGCGGGCGGATCGCCGGGCCGGTTACACCCATGCGCTTCGACGACACCATCTACCGCGTGCTGGGCGACAATTTGCTGGACCTGACGCGCGAGCGCGAGATGCTGCTCGATCCATCGACCTACGACGAGCGCTCGATCGCGAGCGCCAGGCTGCCCGGCGCGCTGCTGTCAGCGCTCAGGTTTACCCTTTGAGTCAGGTTTACCCTTTGAGTCCGCCGGACACTATGTCGAGGGCGGCGAGGAAGATGTCCTGCGGCGGCCGGCCGTTGCCCGCGATCCAGCGCGCCATGTCTGCCGCCGAAACGTGCAGCATGGCGGCGAGCGCCTCCACGCCGCCGGCCAGCGCGGCGGCGCGCTTCAGGGTGCGCGTATAGGCGGTGCCTTCGGGTGGCAGCGTGTCGTTCAACGGCTCTCCCCCTCAACAGCGCCGGAATGTTACTCAGATAACGCAGCCGCGCAACCGTGGCCACGTGACACGGCAATAATCCCGGCTCGGTCCCCAAACCAGGAGGTTGCATGCAATACAAGGGTAGCTGCCACTGCGGCCAGATCGCCTTCGAGGCCGAAGGCGAGATCAAGGACGTGCTGTCCTGCAACTGCTCGATCTGCCAGCGGAAGGGCTCGCTCCTGTGGTTCATCCCGCGGCCGAACTTCAAGCTGCTCACGCCCGAGAAGGCGATGAGCACCTATACGTTCAACAAGCACTTCATCAAGCACCGCTTCTGCCCGAAGTGCGGCATTCACCCCTTCGCCGAGGCCGCCGACAAGCAGGGCAACCCGATGGCAGCGATCAACGTGCGCTGCCTCGAGGGCGTCGAGCCCACCTCGTTCCCGGTGAAGCCGTTCAACGGCCGGGCCATGTAGGCTAGGGGCCATGACCGATGCATTGAGCGTGCGCGAGATCCTCTCGGGTCGCGCGCCGAAGGAAACGCCCGTCACCGTGCGCGGCTGGGTGCGCACGCGCCGCGACTCGAAGGCTGGCATCTCGTTCATCCACGTCTCCGACGGCTCGTCGTTCCATCCGGTGCAGGTGGTGGCGCCGAACACGCTCGCCAATTACGAGGATGTCCTCAAGCTCACCGCGGGCTGCGCCATCGAGGCCACGGGTCCGATCGTGCCCTCGCCGGCGAAGGGGCAGCCATTCGAGATGCAGGCGAGCGGGATCCGCGTCATCGGCTGGGTCGAGGACCCGGACCACTATCCGATCCAGCCCAAGCCCCACTCGCTGGAATTCCTGCGCGAGGTGGCGCACCTGCGGCCGCGCACCAACGTCATCGCCGCCGCCACGCGCGTGCGGCACACGGTGGCGCAGGCGATCCACCGCTTCTTCCACGAGCGCGGCTTCCTGTGGGTCAACACGCCGATCATCACCGCGGCGGACGCCGAGGGCGCGGGCGCGCTGTTCCGCGTCTCGACGCTGGACCTCGCCAACCTGCCGAAGAAGGACGGCAAGGTCGACTTCGCGCAGGATTTCTTCGGCCGCGAGACCTTCCTCACCGTCTCGGGCCAGCTCAACGTCGAGGCCTACTGCCTCGCGCTCACCAAGGTCTACACCTTCGGCCCGACCTTCCGCGCCGAGAACTCCAACACCAGCCGCCACCTCGCCGAGTTCTGGATGATCGAGCCGGAGATCGCCTTCGCCGACCTCGCGGCGGACGCCGACCTCGCCGAGGCCCTTCTCAAGTTCACGTTCAAGCAGCTGCTGGAGGAGCGGCCCGAGGACATGGCCTTCTTCGACGAGCGCATCGAGAAGGGCATCGTCGCCAAGCTGCAGGGCATCGTCGACTCGCAGTTCGTGCGGATGGATTACTCCGAGGCGATCTCGGTGCTCGAGCGCTCGAAGGAGAAGTTCGAGTTCCCGGTGAAGTGGGGCGTCGACCTGCAGTCCGAGCACGAGCGCTACCTGACCGAGAAGCACGCGAAGAAGCCGGTCATCGTCATGAACTACCCGAAGGCGATCAAGGCCTTCTACATGCGCGTGAACGACGACGGCCGGACGGTCGCCGCCATGGACGTCCTCGCGCCGGGCATCGGCGAGATCATCGGCGGCAGCCAGCGCGAGGAGCGCCTCGAGGTGCTCGACGCGCGCATGGACGAGATCGGCATCGACAAGGAGCACATGGGCTGGTACCGGGACCTGCGCCGCTACGGCACCGTGCCGCACGCCGGCTTCGGCCTCGGCTTCGAGCGCACCATCGCCTACGTCACCGGCCTCACCAACGTGCGCGACGCGATCCCGTTCCCCCGGACGCCCGGCAACGCCCGCTACTAATTCCGTACGACGTACGTAATTTTCATGTCAGGAAGAATGAATCACGTACCGGGTACCGAATCCAACCTGACGAAACAATTACGTACGTCGTACGGAATTATTCGGCTTTGATGCCCTTGGACTTGATGAGGGTGGCGTAGCGCTTGACCTCGCCGGCGAGGTAGTTGCGCGCCTCGTCGGGGGAGGTGAGGAAAGGCTCGAAGCCCTGTTCCTGGAATTTCTGCCGCAGCTCCTTCGAGCCCAGTGCCGCGTTCAGCGCGGTATTCAACCTGGTCACGATCGCGCTCGGTGTGCCGGCCGGCGCGAGCAGCGCGAGCCACTGGGTGAAGACGAAGTCCTTCACGCCGGCCTGCGCCATGGTCGGCACGTCGGGCAGCAGCTCGGAGCGCTGCGCGCCGGTGACGGCGAGGGCCTTGAGCGTGCCGGCCTTGACGTGCGGCACTGCGGCCGAAAGCGTGGGGAAGCTCATGTCGACCTGGCCGGAGAGCGTGTCGACGAGCGCCGGGCCGCCGCCGCGATAGGGCACGTGGACGATGAACGTCCTGGTGATGTCCTTGAACATCTCGGCGGCGAAGTGAAACGTGGTGCCGTAGCCGGCCGAGGCGTAGGACAGCTTGCCGGGACTTGAGCGCGCGAGCCTGAGGAGGTCCTGGACGCTGGCCGCTTCCAGGCGCCGCGGCACGACCAGCACGTGCGGCGCGGTGGCGACCATGCCGATGTGCACGAAATCGCGGATCGGGTCCCAGCTGATCTTCTCGAACAGGCTCTGGTTGGTGACCAGCGGGATGGTGTTCAGCACGATCGTGTACCCATCCGGCGCCGAGCGCGCCGCCGCCTCCATGCCGATGTTGCCGGACGCGCCGCTGCGGTTCTCCACCACGATGCGGCCGTTCAGCTGCGCGGCGAGCGGATCGGCGATGAGCCGCGCCATGATGTCGACGCTGCCGCCCGGCGGGAACGGCGAGATCATGCGGATCGGCTGCGCCGGATAGCCCTG
>DASSPL010000174.1:0-5283 GCA_035699685.1 Burkholderiales bacterium
ACCAGCCAGGTGGCGTTCTGGAACGCCATGGACTGCGCCATGATCAGGTGGTGGTGCACGCGCAGCGCCGGCGGCTCCGGGTAGTGCAGGTTCTCGGTGGGCGTGTTGAAGCCGAGCGCCACGATCTCGGCGCCCTGCAGCGCGAGCACGCGGAAGGCCTCCGGCCAGCGCCGGTCGTTGCAGATCAGCATGCCGGTGATGGTGTCCATGAAGCGCCAGACGCGGAAGCCGAGGTCGCCGACCTCGAAATACTTCTTCTCGAGGTGCTGGAAGGCCGCCTTGGGCTTGTGGTCGGCGTGGCCCGGCAGGTGCACCTTGCGGTACTTGCCGACCATCCGGCCGTCCGGGCCCACCAGTATCGCGGTGTTGAAGCGCTGGCCCTTCGGCGTCAGCTCGGCGTAACCGATGTAGAAGCCGATGCCGAGCTTCTTCGCCTCGTCGAACAGCGGGCGGGTCTCCGGGCCTGGCATCTCGCGCTCGAAGTAGCGCTCGTCGACTTCCTTCTGGTCCTCGACCCACCAGCGCGGGAAGAAAGTGGTGAAGGCGAGCTCCGGGAACACGACGAACTTGGCGCCCATGCCGTGTGCTTCTCGAAGCAAGGCCACCAGGCGCTTGGTCGCTGCGGTACGCGTATCGGCTTTGTGCAGCGGCCCGAGCTGGGCGGCTGCGATCTTCAGATGTCGGCTCATGGTTTCCTGGTGGCGGCGATGCCTTCGTCGAGCTTCTTCAGGATGTCGGCGTGCTTTCCCTTGGCGACCGCGACGGCGAGCGGCACCTCGAGGAACATCCTGCGAGCGACGTTGACTTTACCGGGGTAGAGGGTGTCGGCGATGCGTCCGCCGACGTGCGAGTTGAGCGCCGCGGCGTCGGCCTTGCCCTCGACGAGCTGGGCCAGGCTTTCCTCGTAGCTCGCGCTGCGCAGGACTTTGACCTGCGGGGCGTTCTTCTCGATGTAGGCGGCCAGCGGGCCGGTGCGCGGCGTGACCACGGTTTTCCCGGCTAAAGCCGAGAGTTCATCTGGAGCCTGGTCGGGCGCCCGCACATATAGCGAGCCGCCTGTACTGAGGAGCGGCGCGCTGAAGTCGAGTGTCTTGCGCCGCTCCGGCGTGATGCCGGTGGGGAAGATCGCGTCGGCGCGGCCGTCCTCCAGCGTGCGCTGCAGCTGCTCGAAGGGAACGATGACGAAGGCGAGCTGCAGCCCGGCCTTTGCGGCCGCCGCGCGCAGGATGTCGACCGCCATGCCCTCCGACTGGCCGCCGCGCGATTCGGCGTAGGGCGGAAAGGATTCGGCGTGCGCGACGCGCAGCGTCTGGGCGGAGGTGGAGAGGGAAAGCAAAGCCAGGCCGGCGGCGAGGGCGCCGCGCCAAAGAGTACCAAGGGTCATCGCGGGATTTTCCTATAAGCTTCCCGCACCAACCAAGGGGAGGGGGGACGATGGACAGCATGATGGTGAAACCGCGGCTGCTCATCCCGCGGCTGCGGGGCTTCTACGACTGGGCCGAGCCGATCTCGTGGCTGCTGGTCCGCCTCACCGCCGGCCTGATGCTCATCCCGCACGGCTGGCCCAAGCTGATGATGGGCATCAGCGCCACCGCCAACATGGCGCTGGTCAAGCGCGGCATCCAGCCGGCCGAGCCGCTCGCCGTGATCCTGATCGCGATCGAGACGCTGGGCGGCCTGTGCATCGCCCTGGGCCTCTTCACCCGCTTCTGGGCGGCGGCGGCGGTGATCGAGATGTGCGTCATCGTCTACCACCACCTGCCCAACTTCGGCTGGACCGCGCGCGGCTACGAGTACCCGCTGTTCTGGGGCCTCATCCTGCTCGCCATCCTCCTGCGCGGCGGCGGGCCCTACTCGCTCGACCGGAAGCTCAGCCGGGAACTGTAGTCCGGCCGTTGACCTCGGTTGTCTTATATTGTTATAAGGCAGCCAGAGGAGGAGACAACCGATGAAGGTCGATGGGAAAGGACGCCGGCGCGTCCTCAAGGCAGCCGCGGCGGCGCCGCTGCTTGCCGCACCGTGGATAACGCGTTTCGCCCATGCGCAGGACCTGGGCGCGTACCAGAGCGCGAAGATCAACTGGCGGCAGGCCGAGGGCGAGAAGCTCACGGTCGCCGTCATCCCGGCAGGCTACTTCGATGCGCTGATCGCCATCACGCCCGAGTTCCAGGCGCTGACGGGCATCGAGGTGCGCTACGAGAAGGTGCCGCCGGGGCAGATCCGCCAGAAGGCGATCCTCGACCTCACGTCGCGGACCGGCACGTACGCCACGCATGCGGCCGACCCGATGTACTACGACCTGTATGTGTCGAACAAATGGGTCGAGCCGATCGAGAACTACCTCGGCGACGCGAAGCTCACCGATGCGAGCTGGTACAACGCCAACGACATCATCCCGGCCTGGCGCGGCGCGAACAGCGTGCAGGGCAGGCTCTACGGCGTGCCGTTCGATGGCGAGTCGACGCTGCAGATCTACCGCAAGGACCTGTATGACGCGAAGGGCCTGAAGCCGGCGGACACGCTCGACCAGGTGTCGAAGAACGCCGCCGCCGTGCACGACCCCAGCAACCGCGTCTGGGGCGCCGCGCTGCGCGGCTTCAAGGGCGCCGGGCAGAACATGTACATCTATCCGTCGATCCTGCGCGCCTACGGCGGCGACTGGTTCAGCGGCGGCGCGTTCCGCGCCAACAGCCGCGAGCACGTCGCGGCGCTCGAGTGGTACGTCGAGCTCCTGTCGAAGTACGCGCCGCCCGCGGTGCGCAACTGGAACTGGCCCGACCTCGCCGACGCGTTCTCGCAGAGCACGCTCGGCCTCTACATCGACGCCAACACGTCGGCCTCGGTGCTGAACAACCCCGAGCGCTCGAAGGTGCTCGGCAAGATCGGCTATGCGCGCTGGCCGCGCGGACCTTCGGGCAAGCGCGTGTCCTCGATCTGGAACTGGGGCTTCCCGATCAACGCGGCGCTCTCCGAGAGGGCGAAGCGCGCCACCTGGCTCTTCATTTCCTGGGCGAGCTCGGCGGAGACGCAGGCGCGCACCTCGTGGAAGGCGCAGGGCCCGGTGAAGCGCCTCGGACTCAACCGCCTGTCGCTGTGGCAGTCGAAGGAGTTCGCCGGCGTCGCCGGCAACCTCGGCGCGAACTTCCTGCAGGCGTCGATCGACTCGATGCAGCAGGACCTCGACGTCGAGTGGCGGCCGAAGATGCCGCAGTGGCCGGCGGTCGGCGAGACGCTGGCGACCGCGATCCAGGCGGCGCTCGTCGGCCAGCAGAAGCCCAAGGAAGCGCTCGACGAGGCGCAGACCCGCATCGCGCAGATCCTGAAGTCCTGAGGTGATCGCCGAGCGCCGGTTTGCGCTGGCGCTGTTCCTGCCTGCGCTCATCCTGCTCGTCCTCACCACGACGCTGCCGCTCGTCTACCTGCTGTGGACGAGCGTGCAGCGCATCGACCTGTCGATGCCGTGGCTGTCGGGCTTCGCCGGCCTGGAGAACTACGCCAAGCTCGGCGGCGACCGCCGCTTCTGGAGCTCGCTCGGCCTGACGTTCATCTATACGGGAACGACGGTCGTGCTGCAGGTGGTGGTCGGGCTCGGGCTCGCGCTGCTGGTGACGCAGGTGCGCGCCGGGCAGGCGCTGCTGCGCGTGGCGGCGATCCTGCCGATCGTGCTCGCGCCGGTGGTGGCAGGCCTCTTCTGGCGCTCGCTGGTGCTCGCGCCGGACTTCGGCATCCTGGACTTCGCCACCCGCGCGCTGGGCCTAGGCAGCTACAATTGGCTCGGCGACCCGCAGCTCGCGCTGGTCTCCGTCATCGCCATCCACACCTGGCAGTGGACGCCGTTCGCGTTCCTCGTGCTGCTCGCGAGCCTCGCCGCCCTGCCGCCCGACATCTACGAGGCGGCGCGCCTCGACCGCGCCAGCGCCTGGCAGCGCTTCCGGCACATCACGCTGCCGCTGCTGCGGCCGGCGATCGTGATCGTCGTCATCCTGCGCATGGTGACGGCGCTCTCGGCCTTCGCCGCCATCTTCGCCGCCACCGGCGGCGGTCCCGGATCGGCGACCGAGATCCTCAACCTCTACGCCTACCGGCTCTCGTTCACCGAGTTGAGCCTGGGCTACGGCGCCGCGGTGGCGACGGTGCTGCTGGTCCTCACGCTCACGGTGTCGTTCGGCCTGTTCGTGCTGAGGAGGGCGCGATGAAGCTGCGCGCGGCCGCGCTGCTCGGCGTGGCGCTGCTCATGCTCCTCGTCTGGACCTTCCCGGTGGTGTGGGGATTGCTGACGTCGCTGAAGACCGAGCGCGACGTGCTGGCCTATCCGCCGACGCTCGTCTTCGAGCCGACGCTCGGCAACTACCGCGACGTGATCTTCGGCGCCACCACCATCCTGCCGAACCTGGTCTCCAGCGTGATCGTCTCCGGCCTCACCACTGCGCTGACGATGCTCTTCGCCATTCCGGCGGCGTATGCGCTGTCGCGGCTCGACCTGCCGTGGAAGCGGCAGGCCGGCTTCTACGTGCTCGCCACGCAGATGCTGCCGCCGGTGGGCCTGGTGATTCCGTACTTCCTCATCCTGCGCAAGATGGGCTGGACCGACACCTACCAGGGCCTGGTCCTCGTCTACCTCACCTTCGCGCTGCCGTTCGCGATCTGGCTCCTGGTGTCGTACTTCGAGGAGATCCCGCGCGAGATGGAGGAGGCGGCGCTGCTCGACCGCGCCGGGCGGCTGCGCGCGCTGTGGTACGTGATCCTGCCGCAGGCGAAAGGCGGCATCGCGGTGACGGTGATCTTCGTCTTCCTCAACTCGTGGAACGAGTTCCTGTTCGCGGTGGTGCTCGGCGGCAACAACGTGCGCCCGGTCACGGTGGCGATGTTCAACTTCATCTCCCTCGAGCAGACGCAATGGGCGCGCCTCGCCGCCGCGGCGATGGTCGGCATGGCGCCGGTGATCGCGCTCGGCCTGATCGCGCAGAAGCACATCGTCAAGGGCCTGACCGTGGGCGCGGTGAAGGGGGGAGGTAGGCGCTCATGAATACACGGGCTGCGAAGGTCCAGCTCTCCGGCATCGTCAAGCGCCATGGCGCCGTGACCGCGCTCGCCGGCATCGACCTCGACATCCGCGCCGGCGAATTCTTCTCGCTGCTCGGCCCCTCCGGCTCGGGCAAGACGACGACGCTGCGCATCCTCGCCGGCCTCGAGCAGGCCGATGCCGGCACGGTGCGCGTGAACGGCGAGGACGTCACCCACCTCGATCCCGGCGAGCGCGACGTGGCGATGGTGTTCCAGAGC
>DASSPL010000175.1:0-18127 GCA_035699685.1 Burkholderiales bacterium
GTCGGCCGGGTGCCGCACGCCCCAGTAGAGCAGCATGCGCCGCCGCACGCCGCGGCTGAAGGCGTACTCGAGCATGCTCTTCACCGGCGCGAAGCCGGTCGAGCCGGCGACGAAGATCATCGGCTTCTCCGAGTCCTCGCGGAGGAAGAACGAGCCGAGCGGGCCCTCGAAGCGCACCACGTCGCCCTTGCGCATGCGCTCGAAGACGTGCGTGGTGAAGCGGCCGCCGGCGATGCGCCGGATGTGCAGCTCGACGCGGTCGTCCACCTGGGGCGCGGTGGCGAAGGAGAAGGCGCGCCGCGCGCCGTCCTCGAGCAGGATGTTGAGGTACTGGCCGGCGTAGAACTCGATGCGCTCGCCGCCCTCGAGCGCCAGCATCACGCGCATCACGTCCGGCGCGAGCAGCTCGAGCGACTCGACCGTCGCGGTCCATACCCGCACCGGCCGGTGGCCGGGCGCCTGCCTCGGCACGTATTCCAGCTCGATGTCGCCGAGCGGCGTGCACGAGCAGGTGAGCACCACGCCGGCGGCGCGCTCGGCATCGGTCAGCACGCCGGGCTGGTACGCCCCGTAGCTCACCTTGCCATGCGTGAGCGTCGCCTTGCATTCGCTGCAGCCGCCGTTCCTGCATTCGAAGGGCAGCGCAATGCCTTCGCGCAGCCCGGCATCGAGCAGCGTCTCGCCGGCGCGCACCGGCACGATGCGGTTGTCGGGCCGCACGAACATGTAGTGCTCGGCCTCGCGCCGCTTCGGCGGCAGCCACGGCAGCAGCAGGAAGAGGAGCGTTGCGCCGCCGACCAGCAGCCACACCTCGCCCGGGCTCCAGCGGTAGAGCAGCGCATACACCGGCAGATAGAACCAGTCGAAGCCGAGCGGGCCTTCGTACTCCGCGCCCGCCTGGCTGAGCGCAGGGCGCACGAGCGAGAGCACCACCATCGCCACCGCCAGTCCCGCCATCACCGTGACCGGCGGCGAGGTGCGCGCCTGCGGCACGCGCTGCGTATGCACCCACAAGACGGCGAGCGCGGCGAGCGGCACGCCGATGTGGATGAAGGTGAGCAGCGAGAACAGCCGATCGTTGACGTTCTCGGGAAAGATGAAATTGCGCACCAGCGTGCCGTTGAACACCGGCAGCCAGTCGAGCCACTCGGCGGTGGCCACCGTGACGAACTTCGCCAGGCGGTCCCACGGCAGCATGTAGCCGTTGATGCCCGCGGTGTACACCAGCCAGAGGAGCGCCACGCCGCTCACCCAGGAGAACCAGCGGAAGCCGCGGTAGCGGTCGAACGCGAAGTGGCGCGCGAGGTGCAGCAGCATCGTCAGCACCATGGCGTCGGAGGCGTAGCGGTGCACCGATCGCACCACGCCGCCCGCCCACCACTGTCCGTGGGTCAGCGCCTCCACCGACGCCGGCGCCCCGGCCACGCTCGTCTCGAAGAACGCGTAGAGATAAAGCCCGGTGCCGACCACCACCCACATCAGGAAGTAGGAGATCGCGCCGATGTAGTAGAGCGGGTTCAGGCGCTCGCCGAAGGCGAGGTTGAACAGCCCCTCGACCTTCAGGAAGCACCATTGCAGCGCCCGCTGGATGCGGCCCAGCATCAGCGGATGCTAGGTCCCTGGCACCCCCATGGATTTGATGTGAATCAACTGCTTTGGGGCTGCTCCTGCTGCAACATTGCGCCTGCCATGCGCCGAATCGTCATTGCCGTTGCACTGCTCGCCCTCGCCGGCGCGGTACTCGCCGCGCTGCTCTACCACGCGAAGCCGGAGCCGCCGCCGCCGCCGCGCGAGGAGCTCGCGCGCCTGCATTCGCCGACGCTTGGCGACCCGAACGCGAAGGTGCACATCGTGGAATTCTTCGACCCGGCGTGCGGGACTTGCCGCGATTTCTACCCCTTCGTGAAGAGCCTCATGGAAGCGCACCCAGGGCGCATCCGGCTCACCGTGCGCTACGCGCCGTTCCACCGCGGCTCCGACGAGGTGGTGAAGATGCTCGAGGCCGCCCGCCGGCAGGGCAAGTACTGGCCCGCATTGGAAGCCACCCTGGCCGCCCAGCCGCGCTGGGTGGTGAATCATGTCGCGCGGCCCGAGCTCCTGTGGCCCGCGCTCCACGGCCTCGGCCTCGACCCCGCGCGCGTCAGGGACGACATGGCCTCGCCCCAGGTGGCGCAGATCATCCGCCAGGACGTCGCGGACGCGATCAAGCTCGGCGTCGACAAGACCCCCGAGTTCTTCGTCAACGGCCGGCCGCTGCCGCGGTTCGGCTACGACGAGCTGAAGGCGCTGGTGGAGCGGGCGCTGCGCGAGAGCTACGGAAGCTGATACGCCGCGTGGCAGGCGTTGCAGGTCTGCAGTAGCCGCGAAACCTGTTCAAGCGAATGCCGCGCGTCGCGCCGCGAGGCATCGGCGCCGATGGCGGCGAGCTGCTCGTGGGTGCTGAAGGCGAGCTTGCGGAAGGCCGGTGGCAGCTTCTGCGCGAAGCCGTGGCGCATGCGCTCGTGCGGCGCGGCGGCGGGCGCCGCGGCGGCGAGGGCACCGAAGTCGCCCTTCGCAAGGGCCGAGGTGAATCGCTCGACGGTGACGAGGAAGCCGCGCATCTCGCCGAGCACGTGCTCGCGTTCCGCGGGGTCGAGCGCCACTTCCGTGCGCGGCTGGCCGAGCGCGCTGCTGGCGGCGAGAAGAATCACGGCGAGGAATTTCATGCCGCCGGGCGCCGGCGGCGCCATTCGACGATGAGGAACGCCAGGACGCCGAGCACCACGCTCGCGCCGACCAGCAGCTCGATCACCACCACGTAGTTGACGCGATAGCGGCCCGCCGAGGGATCGTAGACGGTGCACAGCAGCTTGAATTTCTCCCAGGCGCCTTCGAGCAGCTTCTCCTGCGGCACCGGGGCGTTCTTCGCCAGCTCGAGGAGCGGTCCCGTGAAGAGCGGCGCGTCGAAGGAGTCGCCGTAGAGCTGGCGGTAGATGCGGCCGTCGCGGTCGACGATCGTCGCCTGCAGCACATGGTCGAAGCCCGCCGCGGTGGCCTCGTAGCGGAAGCCGAAATCGGCGGCGAGCCGCTCGACCGCCTTGGGCTCGGGGCTGAGGAACAGCCAGTCCGCCGAGGCCAGGCCGAATCGGCGGCCGAAGTCCTTCATCGCCTCGGGCGAGTCGACCGGCTGGTTGAAGCCGATGGTGGCCACGCGGAAGGTGCCGGGGCCGAGCGTGCGCTGCGCCTGCGCGACCGCGGCAGACAGGGCCTGCGTGCCGGTGGGGCACACCTGGAAGCAGCCCGTGTAGACGAACTGCACGACGAGCGGCTTGCCGCGCAGGTCCGCCAGGCGCACCGCGCGCCCGCTGGAGTCGGTGAACCGATGGTCGGCGAGCTGGCGGCCGATCGCGGCCTGGCTGTCGCGCAGCGCGGCCTTCTGGTCGAGCGCGTGCGCGGGGCCGGCTGCGAGAAGCGCGAGGCTAAGTAAGCGCCACATCGAGCATCGCCCCGAAGAGCACGGCGCAGAGCTGCGCGAGCGATGCGTGGAAGGCGGCGCGGGCCCGCTCGCGCGAAGGCTCGCGCACGAGCCGTGCGCAGCGTACGAGGAAGAAGGCGCCGCCGGCGGCGGCGCTCGCGAGATAGGCGGCGCCGAGGCCGAAGAAGAACGGCGCGATGGAAGCGGCGACCAGCAGCGCGGCGCTCAGCAGGATGGCGCGCGCGGCGGCGGAATCGCCGACCACCACCGGCAGCATCGGCACGCCGGCGGCGGCGTAGTCGTCGCGGCAGGCGATGGCGAGGCTCCAGAAATGCGGCGGCGTCCACAGGAAGAGCACCACCGCCAGCCACAGGGCGGCGGGCGAAGGCTCGGGCGACGCCGCGGCGGCGCCGGCCAGCACGGCGAAGCTGCCGGCGAGCCCGCCCACCACGATGTTCCAGCGCGTGCGGCGCTTGAGCCACACGGTATACACCACGCCGTAAGTGAAGGCGCCGAGGAACACGTACGCGGCGGCGAACACATTGGAGGCGAGCGCGGCGGCGAGCACCGACGCGGCGAGCATCGCGCCGATCACCCACAGCCAGAACGGCCCATGGCGCAGCTCGCCGGTGACGAACGGGCGGTTGCGCGTGCGCGCCATGCGGCGGTCGATGTCGCGCTCGACGTACTGGTTGAAGGCCCCCGCGGCGGCCGAGGCGGCGAGCACCGCGAGGACCAGCACGGTTGCTGCCCCTGCGCCTATTCCAGGTCCATGCTGAACCGCCAGGCCGGCGGCCGCCGCCAGGGCGATGGCCACCCCTATGCGCAGCTTGAACAGGTTGAGGAAAAGCCTCATTACCGCAGCGGCCAGACCGTGGACAGGTACTTCCAGTTGATGAAGTAGTACAGGACGAAGGCGACGAGGAACACCATCGCCAGGGCGAAGGTGCCCGGCGCCACCATGCCGCCCGCGCCGCCGTGCGAGACGAGCGCCGGATAGCCCGGCACGACGTTGACGCCTTCGCGCGCGCGCACCAGCTGGAAGCCCGGCGTCTGGATCCGCTTGCCGAGGAACACCGACCACACCGTGACCAGCAGGTACATGCCGCCGCCGACGATGGCGATCAGGCCGCTGATGCCGGCGAGCGCCATCATCAGCCACGCCGCGCCCGGGAACTCGTGCGGGAAGGCGACGCCGGCGAAGCCGATGTCCCAGTGGCGGCGCGGCACGCCGAGCGTGCCCGCGCCCATCAGGAACAGCGCCACGCCGCTCATCGCCAGCCCGAACACGTACGGCTGGTACTTGGCGATCGCCGGGAAGGCGAGCTCGCGGCGGAACAGCACCGGAATCAGGAAGTAGGTGAGCCCCATGAACGCGAGGGTGGTGCCGATCACCACCGTGGCGTGGAAGTGCCCCGGCACGTAGATCGTGTTGTGGATGATCAGGTTCAGCTGCTCGGTGCCCATCATCACGCCCGAGATGCCGCCGAGGAAGCCGAAGCCCACCAGCGAGATGAACATCGAGGAGAACACCGGGTTGCCCCAGGGCGCCTTGCGCAGCCACTCGAACAGGCCGTGCGTGAAGCCCTTCTGCCGCTGCGCCACCTCGATCGCCCCGGGCACCGTCAGGCCGTGGACCATGGAGGCGAGCACCGCGAGGTACATGGCGTAGCTCGTGTTGAAGATCTTCCAGTTCGAGGTGAGCCCGGGGTCGGTGAGCAGGTGGTGCGCGCTCGCCAGCTGCAGGAAGAAGATGTAGAGCAGGAACGCGCCGCGGCTCACCTTCTCCGACAGCGGCTTGGCGCCGAACACGATCGCCGCCACCGCGTACCACACGGCGACGTGCGCGCTGACGTTCACCTGCTGCGAGGAATGGCCGAACGCCCACCACACGGTCTTGTACATCAGCGAGTCGATGTACTCGACCAGGCCCGCCGACCAGAGGAAGGTCGGGATCAGGATGACGGCGCCGGCGGCGATGGTGAAGATGGCGATGATGCAGGCGGTGAGCGCGCCGAAGGTCACCAGCGGGATCGAGCCGCGGTAGGTGCGCTCGCTGCGCGCGATGACCAGCGTGCCGAGGAACACGAAGCAGGAGATCAGCGCGCCGACGGCGAACACGATCAGCCCGAGGTAGAACGTCGGGTGCGCGCCCATCGGCGCGTAGGAGGTGAACATCACGCTCGAGTCGCCGCGCAGCACGGCGTAGTTGTTCACCAGGGCGCCGACGATCATCATCCAGAAGCCCGCCCAGGCCATGCCGGGCGTGGCGAGGCGGCAGCGCAGCAGCGTCGAGCCGGCGAAGTACAGGATCGCCATCTCGAAGAAGATGATCCAGAAGATCAGCATGTTGATGCCGTGCGCGGTGAGCACCTGGTAGAAGAGATCCGCCGGCAGCAGGTGCACCGCCTGCCAGCGCGTCAGCACCACGCCGATGGCGAGGATGCCGCCGATCAGCAGGCACACCACCGCGGCGACGGCGTGCCAGCGCATCAGCTTCTCCGCCGGCTCGTGGAACACCAGCCCGCTTGCCGGGCAGGTCCTGAACATCCGGTTGACGGCCATGTCTTGTCCCCCTTACTTCACTACGTAGAGGCGGGTCACCATCGTGTGGTGGTTCACGCCGCAGTATTCGTTGCAGATGATCGAGTAGGTGCCCGGGTTGGTCGGCGTCAGCGTGACCACGTGCTCGTAGCCGGGATGGACCTGGATGTTGATGTTCTCCGGCTGCAGCGAGAAGCCGTGCAGCCAGTCCATCGACATCAGGTGGATGCGGTAGGACTTGCCCGCCTCGAGCTCGAGCATCGGGTGCCAGCGCCAGAGCTGCGCGATCAGGTAGACGTCCGAGCCGGCCGGCGGCCGCACCACCGGCACCTTCTGCTCGCCTTCCTCGCGCACCTTGTACTTCTCGATCATCTCCTCGGCCTTCTTCGCGAAATCGGCGGGCTTCGCGCGGTAGGCCTCGTTGGCGAGGTTCTGCTGACCGTAGATGTGCCAGTACGGCATCATGAAGAACATGATCAGGCACCACGCCAGCGCGATCACGATCCAGACGAGCTCGACGCGGTCGAGCGGCTGCTTCCACCAGACTCGGTCGGAGGGGGGCAGGATGGCGCTCATGGCGGCGTCCTACTTGGCGAGGGGCAGGCCGACGATCTCCATCACCCCCCAGATGATGTAGAGCACGGTGGGCATGGCGATGCCGATGAACAGCAGGAGAAACGGGTTGTCGAGCAGCTGCTGCATGGCCGGTACTGGCTCGTCGCTCAGCTCTTGATCGAATTCGGGCGTCATCGGTTTGCTCCTTGTCTGGACGGACGCACTACACCAGCGCGGCGCCGTCTTTAACTTGATGTCGATTAAGTTTTTCCGGGCCCGCCGCGGCACCATGCGCCCATGACTCGAAATGACCGCCGGGCGATCGCCCTTTGGCTGCTCGCCTGCGCCTTCCTGGTGTTCGCCATCGTGCTGGTGGGCGGCATCACGCGCCTCACCCGCTCGGGGCTGTCGATCGTCGAGTGGCAGCCCCTGATCGGCGCGATCCCGCCGCTCACGCAGGGCGACTGGGAGCTCCTGTTCGCCAAGTACCGCGAGACGCCGGAGTTCCGCCTGGTCAACGCGTCCATGACGCTGGAGGGCTTCAAGGGCATCTTCTGGTGGGAGTACCTCCACCGCCTGCTGGCGCGCGGCATCGGCCTCGTCTACCTGCTGCCGCTCCTTTGGTTCCAGCTCACGAAGAGGCTCGACCGGCCGCTCGCCTGGCAGCTCTGGGGAGTCTTCGCGCTCGGCGCCGCCCAGGGGGCGATGGGCTGGCTGATGGTCAAGTCGGGCCTGGTCGACGACCCCAGGGTCGATCCCTTCCGCCTCGCCGCGCACCTCGGCCTTGCGCTCGCCATCTTCGGCGCCGAGCTGTGGCTCGCCCTCGAGCTGCTGTCGCCGAACCCCATGCGCGAAAGACGGGCGCTGGGGATTGCGCTCCTGGTGTTCGCGATGGCGCTGTCCGGCGCCCTGGTGGCCGGCCTGCGCGCGGGCTATGCCTACAACACCTTCCCGCTGATGAACGGCCGCTTCGTCCCGCCGGAGATCCTGCTGCTCGAGCCGTGGTGGCAGAACTTCGCCACCAACATGGCCACCGTGCAGTTCGTGCATCGCGCCTTCTTCTGGCTGCTGGCGCTTCTCGTGCCGCTCGCCTGGTGGCGCTATCGCCACCTGCCGGCCGCGCATGCGCTGCTCGCGGCATTCGCCATCCAGGGCGCGCTCGGCATAAGCACGCTCCTCCTGCGGGTGCCGGTCGCGCTCGGCTCGGCGCACCAGGGCGGCGCCGTGCTCCTGCTCGGCGCCGCGCTCTGGCTCGCGCACTCGGCGCGACCCGCGCGCCGCGTTGCGTTGGCGCATGCGCCGGCCTGAGGCCCTGGCGGCGGCAGCGCTCGCGCTGGTCCTCATCGTGGTCGCGGCGAGCGCCGCCATCCGGCTGGGCGCGCAGGAGCCGGTGCTCGGCGCGCTGCGCCTGGCGCACCGCACGGCGGCGAGCCTGGAGGTGCTGGTGCTCGCCGGCCTCGCCTGGCTCGCCTGGCGCACGCGGCAAGCGGGCGCCGCGACGGCGGCGGCGATCGCGCTCACCGTCATGCTCTCGGCGATCGGCATCGTCGCCGGCCAGCGACCTTCGCCTGCGGCCTCGATGGCCAACATCGTCGGCGGCCTCGCGCTTGCCGCCTGCTTCGCCTGGATGCTGGCCCCGGCGCGCGCCTGGCCGCGGCGCGCAGGCCTTTTTGCCGCGCTGCTCCTCGCGCAGGGCGTGCTCGGGGCGGCCCTCTCGATCCATTGGCGCGATGCGCCGCTCATGCTGCTCGCCGCGCACGTGCTGCTCGGCGCGGCGCTCGTGCTTGGCGCGGCATGGCTCGCGCTGCGCGCGCGCTGGGGCGGAATGATCGCCGTCCTGTCGGCCGCCGTCGCCGCCACCGGCGGCGCGGCGCTAATGCTCGACCGGGCGTTCGCGCCGGCGCTGCTGCACGCCGCAGCGGTCGCCGCGCTCGTCGTCGTGCTGGTCGCTTCGCTTGATAAACATCAAGGAGCGCGCGCGTCGCGCTTGCGATGGTGAGGACCATGAACGAAATCGAGCCGATGCTGCGCGCGACCCTCGCGTCGGCGCGCGCGCGCGACTGGGTCGCCTACCGGATGCGCTTCGCGTCGCTGCGCGATGCGCTGCGCGAGAGCCCGCAGGAAATGGTGCGCCGCCATCTCGACGTGCTCAGCGCCGCCGCCCCGGAGCACGATGCCGAGGGCTGCGTCGCGGAGCTCGAGGCGCTTGCCGCCGAGCTGGGCGCGCGGACTCCCGACGCGGCCGCCGCCGCGAGCGCCGCCGTCGACCTGCGCGGCCTGCAACCGCCCGAGCCGATCGTGCGCATCTTCAGGGCGCTGGAAAGCGCGCCGCGCTCGCCGCTGCGCGTGATCCTGCCGCACGAGCCGCTGCCGCTCTACGACATGCTGCGCCAGCGCGGCTTCCGCTACAGCGGCGCGCCGCGATCCGACGGCGGCTTCGAGCTGTTGATCGAACCCGCCAAACCCTGATTCCGGAGAACGCCACCATGAAGATGCTTGCCGTCACGCTGGCCGGCCTCGCCTTCGCCATACCGGCGCAGGCCGACGAGGCACTCGCGAAGAAGCACAACTGCCTCGCCTGCCACGCCGTCGACAAGAAGATGGTCGGCCCCGCGTATCGGGACATCGCCAAGAAGTACAAGGGGCAGAACGTCGCCGCCAAGCTGCAGGAGAAGGTGAAGAAGGGCGGGCAGGGCGCCTGGGGCAACGTGCCGATGCCGCCGAACCCGGCGGTGCCCGACGGCGACATCAAGAAGCTGGTGGACTGGATCCTGAAGACGGCCTAGGCGACCTGCCGCAGCCGGTCGAGGTCGTTGATCGTCACCGCGCGGCCATTCACCTCGATCAGGCCGTCGGCGGCGAGGTCGTGCAGGATGCGCGAGAAGTGCTCGGGCGTCATGTTGAGCCGCGAGGCGATCACGCTCTTGCCCGGGGCGAGGTTGATCTCGATCGGACCGGTCGCTGCCGGGTCGGCGTCGGCCAGCAGGTAGCCGATCACGCGCTCCTGGCTGGAGCGCAGCGCGCTCGATTCGACGTCGCGCACCAGGCCGTGCAGGCGCCGTGACAGTCCGGAGAGCAGGCGCCGCGCGAAACCCGGATCGCGCGCGAGCTCCTCCAGCACCGCTTCCTTCGCCACGTGCAGCACCATCGAGTCGCACAGCGCCTGGGCGAACACGATGTAGGGCTTCTCCAGGAACATGAGGGCCTCGCCGAAGCTCTGCCCGGCGCGGATGATCTCGACCACCTTCTCCACGCCCTGCGCCGAGGTGACGCCGAGCTTGACCTGGCCGTAGACCACGACGTGGAACCCGGTGCAGGGGTCGCCGCACTGGAAGAGCGCGCGCCCCTTCGGCAGCGACTGCGACACGGTGAGCATGGCGATGCGGTCGAGCTCCGCCGCGCTCATCTCGCTGAACATCGGCAGGTTGGCGAGGAACGCCTGGATCTTGATGGCGGGCGGTCGCGCGCTCATCGCCTTCTGAACAGCACGAAGTTGCGCAGCAGGCCGCCGAAGATCAGCACCAGCATGACCGCGCTGCCGCCGGCCATGGTGGCGAGGTACACCGCCATGAAGCGCCTGTCCGGGTGCTGGGCGAGCGCGTCGGCGTGCAGCGGCAGCGCGGACGCCAGCGCGGCGACGAGCGCCAGGACGATGATCGCCGCATTGCAGGCGAGCACGCGGCGCGGCGGCGCGCTGCGCGGGTTGGCGTAGAAAAACCCCCACACGACGAGGGCAATTAGGCCTGCGAGCATCAGGAACATGAGCGGCATGACGGCTACCAATATCCCGGGCCGACCCGCGCCGATTTGAGCCATATCAAGGACGGCGCGTATCCGGGTGCTTCAATCCTTGACATGACGGAGGAGGCCGTGCGCGCGGCGCTGAAGACGGTCGAGGACCCCGAGGCCGGGATGAACATCGTCGACCTCGGCCTCGTCTACGGCGTGAAGCTGGAGCCGGGCCGCGTGCGCGTCGACATGACCATGACCTCGCCGGCCTGTCCGGTGGCGCCCTATCTCGTCGACGAGGCGACGGCCGCGATCCGCGCCGTGGCGCCCGAGGGAACCGATGTCGCGGTCGAGCTGGTGTGGGAGCCGCCGTGGACGCCCGACCTGATGAGCGAGGATGCGAAGGGCAGGTTCGGCTGGTCATGAGCCCGTACAACGCCGCCGTCGACCTGGTCGAGCGCAACCTCGGCGCGCGCGCCGCCAAGACCGCTTTCATCGACGACCGCGGCAGCCTCACGTACGGCGAGCTCGCCGAGCGCGTCGATCGTGCCGCGAACGCGCTGCTGTCGCTCGGCATCCGGCGCGAAGAGCGCATCGCCATCGCCATGCTCGATTGCTGCGACTGGCCTGCGCTTTTCCTCGGCGCGATCAAGGCCGGCATCGTGCCGGTGGCGCTGAACACGCTGCTCACGCCGGCCGACTACGAATACCAGCTCAGGGACAGCCGCGCGCGCGCGCTTTTCTACTCCAATGCGCTGGCGACGAGCTTCGAGCGCATGCAGGACCGCTGCCCGGACCTCGAGCACGCCATTGCGCACGACGAGCTCGGCCGCCTGCTCGAGCGCGCCGCGCCGAAGGCGGCTGCCGCCGCCACCCGCCGCGACGACATGTGCTTCTGGCTCTACTCGTCGGGCTCGACCGGCGCGCCGAAGGGCACCGTCCATCTGCACTCGCACCTCGTCGCCACCGCCGACCTGTACGCGCGGCCGGTGCTCGGCATCCGCGAGTCCGACGTCGTGTTCTCGGCGGCGAAGCTCTTCTTCGCCTATGGCCTGGGCAACGCGCTCACCTTCCCGCTGTCGGTGGGCGCGACGACCCTCCTCATGGCCGAGCGGCCGACGCCCGATGCGGTGTTCAAGCGCCTGGTCGAGAAGCAGCCGACCATCTTCTACGGCGTACCGACGCTATATGCAGCGCTGCTCGCCCATCCGGCGTTCCCGCGACGGGAACAGCTCGCGTTGCGCGTGTGCACCTCTGCGGGGGAGGCGCTGCCCGCCAACCTCGGCACGCGCTGGACCGAGCGCACCGGCACCGAGATCCTGGATGGCATCGGCTCGACCGAGATGCTGCACATCTTCATCTCCAACCGCCCCGGCGAAGTGCGCTACGGCACGACCGGCAAGCCGGTGCCCGGCTACGAGGTGCGCCTCGTCGACGACGAGGGCCGCGTGGTGACGAAGCCGGGCGAGCTCGGCGAGCTGCAGATCAGCGGCCCGACGGCCGCGATCATGTACTGGAGCCAGCGCGACAAGACCAAGAACACCTTCCAGGGGCCGTGGACGCGAAGCGGCGACAAGTACAGCTTCGACGCCGACGGCTACTACACGTATGGCGGACGCTCCGACGACATGCTCAAGGTGAGCGGCATCTACGTCTCGCCGGTCGAGGTGGAGGCCGCGCTCATCACGCACGAGGCGGTGCTCGAGGCCGCCGTGGTCGGCGTCGAGGACGCCGAGAAGCTCGTCAAGCCGAAGGCCTACGTCGTCCTGAAGCCCGGCCAGGCGCAGGGCGAGTCACTGAAGTCGGCGCTGCAGCAGCATGTCAAGGCGAAGCTCGCCCCCTACAAGTATCCGCGCTGGATCGAGTTCATCGCCGAGCTGCCGAAAACCGCCACCGGAAAGATCCAGCGCTTCAAGTTGAGAGAGGAGAAGAGACCATGAAAGACCATCGCAATCCGCGCCGCCGCTTCCTGCAGGCCGCGGGCGGCCTCGCGCTGACGGCGAGCCCGCTGTCGGCGCCGTTCGTCATCGCGCAGCCCGCGCCGCTGAAGGTCGGCCTGATGCTGCCCTACACCGGTACCTTCGCCGCGCTGGGCAACGCCATCACCAACGCCTTCAAGCTCTATGTCGCCGAGAAGGGCGGCAAGCTCGGCGGCCGCTCCATCGAGTACGTGGTGCTCGACGACGAGTCGGAGCCCTCCAAGGCGGTGGACAACGCCGGGCGCCTGGTGAACCGCGACAAGGTCGACGTGCTGGTCGGCACGGTGCACTCGGGCGTGCAGATGGGCATGGTGAAGGTGTCGCGCGAGTCGGGCGTGCTGTCGATCATCCCGAACGCGGGCGCCGACGCGGCGACCGGCGGCCTGTGCGCGCCGAACATCTTCCGCACCTCGTTCTCCAACTGGCAGACCATCTATGCGCTCGGCAAGGTGATGGTCGAGCGCGGCCACAAGAGCGCGGCTTGGATCAGCTGGAAATACGCCGCGGGCGAGGAGATGTTCAAGGGCTTCAAGGAAGGCTACGAGAAAGCCGGCGGCCGGATCGTCAAGGAGCTGTGGCTGCCGTTCCCCAACGTCGAGTTCCAGGCGCTGATCACCGAGATCGCCGCCGCCAAGCCGGACGCCACGGCGTGCTTCTTCGCCGGAGGCGGCGCGGTGAAGTTCGTCAAGGACTACGACGCGGCGGGGCTTAAGGCGAGGATCCCGCTCTACGGCAACGGCTTCCTTACCGACGGCACGCTGCAGGCCCAGGGCGCGTCCGCGCAGGGCATCTACACGACGCTGCACTATGCCGACAGCCTGGATATCCCGAAGGACCGCGAGTTCCGGCTGAACTACGCCAAGACCTACAAGCTGCAGCCCGACGTCTACGCGGTGCAGGGCTACGACGCGGCGCAGCTGCTCGACGTCGGCCTGCGCGCGGTGAAGGGCGACATCAAGGCCAAGGGGCAGCTGGTGGCGGCGATGGAGAACGTCACCATCGACAGCCCGCGCGGCAGGTGGAAGGTGTCGAAGGCGCACAACCCGGTGCAGGACAGCTACCTGCGCCAGGTGGTGGGCGAGCAGAACAAGTACGTCGCGGTCGCCTGGAAGGCGCTGGAGGACCCGGCGCGCGGCTGCAAGATGACGGCCTAGACCGAAGACCACCGGCTCCTTCGCCATGGATCCGGTGATCTTCCTCATCCAGGTGCTGAACGGGGTGCAGTACGGGCTGCTGCTGTTCCTCGTGGCGAGCGGCCTGACGCTCATCTTCGGCATCCTCGGCATCATCAACCTCGCCCACGGCAGCTTCTACATGGTGGGCGCGTATCTCGCGTTCTCGCTGACCGAGCGCATGGGGAATTTCTGGCTGGCGCTCGCCGCCGGCGTGCTGCTCGCCGTGGCTCTCGGCATGGCGCTCGAGTGGCTGGTGATGCGCTTCCTCTACCCGCGCGACCACCTCTACCAGGTGCTGCTCACCTACGGCCTGATCCTGGTCTTCGAGGAGGCGAGGAGCCTGATCTGGGGCGACGACGTGCACGGCGTGCAGGTGCCCGCGGCGCTCGACTTCTCCATTCCGCTCACCGACACGCTGTCCTACCAGGTCTGGCGGCTGGTGATGTCGGCGGTGTGCCTGGCCATCGCCGCCGCCATGTACTGGCTCATCCAGCGCACGCGGCTGGGCATGATGATCCGCGCCGGAGCCGTCAACCGCGAGATGGTGCAGTCGCTCGGCATCGACATCGGCCTGCTGTACCGCGTGGTGTTCGCCCTCGGCGTGGCGCTCGCCGCGCTCGCCGGCATGCTCGCCGCGCCGGTGTCCTCGGTGTTCCCCGGCATGGGCAACCAGGTGCTGATCATCTCGTTCGTCGTGGTGGTGATCGGCGGCATCGGCTCGGTGAAGGGCGCGCTGGTGGCGGCGCTGCTCATCGGCCTCGCCGACACCTTCGGCAAGGTGCTCCTGCCGCAGCTCGCCGGCATGGTGGTCTACCTGCTGATGGCGGCGGTGCTGCTCTGGCGGCCGCAGGGCATCTTCGGGCGCACCTGATGGGCCGCCCCCTGCAGATCCTGCTGGTGATCGGCCTGATCGCGCTCGCCGCCTTCCCGCTGGTGGGCGAGAAGTTCTACCTGCAGTTCGTCACCAAGGTGATGATCATGGCGATCTTCGCCATCAGCCTCGACCTGCTGGTCGGCCACACCGGCCTGGTGAGCCTCGGCCACGCGCTGCCCTTCGGGGTCGCGGCCTACGCGCTCATGCTGCTCACGCCGGAATACCAGGCCGCCGGGTTCTGGACCAGCCTCGCGGTGTCGGTCGGCGTCGCCGGTCTCGCCTCGGCGATCGTCGGCGCGCTGGTGCTGCGCACCTCCGGCATCTACTTCATCATGGTGACGCTGGCCTTCGGCCAGATGGCGTACTACTACGTGCACGACTCGAAGCACCTCGGCGGCTCGGACGGCAAGTACATCTACGTGCGCCCGGCGCTCGAGCTCTTCGGCTGGCAGCCCTTCGACCTGGAGAAGCCGGCGCATTTCTACTACCTGGCGCTGGCGCTCCTCGTGCTGGTGTACGCCGGCATGCGCGTGCTGCTCGCCGCGCCGTTCGGCCGCGCCATCGCCGGCATCAAGGAGAACGAGCACCGCATGCGCATGCTCGGCTTCGCCACCTTCCGCTACAAGCTCGCCTGCTTCGTGCTCGCCGGCATGCTGGCCGGCCTCACCGGCTGGCTCACCGCGGCGCACGACGGCCTGGTCAACCCGGAGATGCTGTCCTGGCACCAGTCCGGGCAGCTCCTGATGATGGTGATCCTCGGCGGCATGGGCACGCCCGCCGGGCCGATCCTCGGCGCGGCGGCGCTCAAGGCGCTCGAGCTCGTCTTCCAGGGGTGGACCAAGCACTGGCAGCTGGTGCTGGGCCTGTTCATCGTCCTGTCGGTGCTGTTCGTGCCGCGCGGCCTGGCGCAGCTTTTCGAATGGCGGCGGCGCCGTGGCTGAGCCGCTCCTTCGCACCGAGGGGCTGCGCCGCCAGTTCGGCGGCCTCGCCGCGGTGAAATCGGTGTCGCTCGAGTGCCACCTCGGCCGCGTGCACGCGGTCATCGGGCCGAACGGCGCCGGCAAGACCACGCTCATCAACCTGCTGTCGGGCGAGCTCGCGCCGAGCGCCGGCACCATCGAGATCCTCGGCCGCGACGCCGCGGGGCTGGCCGCGCACCAGATCTCGCAGCTCGGCGTCGGCCGCAGCTTCCAGCGCACCAACATCTTCATGTCCTTCACCGCCTTCGAGAACTGCCGCCTCGCGGCGCAGTCGCGGCTGCCGAGCTCGATGCGCTTCGTCCGGCCGGCGCTCGCCTACCGGCAGGTCAACGACGCCGCCCTGCGCGCGCTCGAGGCGTGCGAGCTCCTTGAAAGGAAGGACGTGGCGGCCGCCGCGCTGTCCCACGGCGAGCGCCGGCAGCTCGAGGTGGCGATGACGCTCGCCACCGAGCCGAAGATCCTGCTGCTCGACGAGCCGCTCGCCGGCATGGGCGCCGAGGAGTCGGCGCGGATGGTGGAGCTGCTGCGCAAGCTCGCCCCCGGCCATGCCATGCTGCTGGTCGAGCACGACATGGACGCGGTGTTCGCGCTCGCCGATACTCTCACCGTGATGGTCGACGGCTCGGTGCTGGCGAGCGGCACGCCCGCCGAGGTGCGCGCCAACGACGAGGTGCAGACCGCCTATCTCGGAGCAGCGGATGACTGAACGCCTGGTCGAGGCGCGCGGCCTGCACACCTACTACGGCTCGCACCACATCCTGCACGGCGTCGACTTCGCCATCGGCCGCGGCGAGGCGATCGCCCTGATGGGCCGCAACGGCATGGGCAAGAGCACGCTGCTGAAGACCATCCTCGGGCTGGTGAAGCCGCGCGAGGGCCGCGTGACGATCCGCGGCCGCGACGCGACCGGCGAGGCGCCGCACCGCATCGCGCGCGGCGGCATCGCCTTCGTGCCCGAGGGGCGCGGCATCTTCCCGAACCTGAGCGTGCGCGAGAACCTCGTGATGGCGGCGCGCCCGGGGCCCTGGACGCTGGAGCGCGTGCTGGAAACCTTCCCGCGCCTCGCGCAGCGCATCCGCCACGGCGGCGGCCAGCTGTCGGGCGGCGAGCAGCAGATGCTGACCATCGGCCGCGCGCTGCTCACCAACCCGGAGCTGCTGATCCTCGACGAGGCGACCGAGGGCCTCGCGCCGCGCATCGCGCAGGAGATCTGGGCCATCGTGCGGCGCGTGCGCGAAGGCGGCATCGCCGTGGTGGTCGTCGACAAGAACTTCAAGGCGGTGAACCGGATCACCGATCGCAGCGTGATCCTGGTGAAGGGGCGCGTGGTCTACGAAGGGCCCTCGGCCGACCTGGCGGCCCGCCATGACGTCCGCATGGCTCATCTGGGGGTCTAGCCTGCCCGCGCGCTGGCGCATCCTGTTCCTCGCGCTCGGCTTCGTCTCGCTCGCCTTCGGCCTGGCCGGCGGCCTCGCGCGCCTCACGCCGCTCGACGTCACCGGCAACGCCATCGCGCTGCATGGCGCGCTGATGGTGTCGGCCTTCTTCGGCACGGTGATCTCCCTCGAGCGCGCCGTCGCCCTCGACCGGCTCTGGGCCTACGGCGCGCCGCTCGGCGCGGGCATCGGCGGCCTGCTGCTCCTGCTCGGGCTGCCTTTCGAAGGCTTCGTCTGCATGACGCTCGCCGCCGCGCTGTTCGTCGCCGCCAGCATCGCCGTGCTCGCCCGGCAGCGCTCGGTGGAGATGGCCACGCTCGCCGCCGGCGCAGTTGCGTGGCTCGTCGGCAACGCCGGCGTCCTCGCCGGCGTGGCCGCGGTGCCGTGGTGGATCGCGTTCTTCGTGCTGACCATCGGCGGCGAGCGGCTCGAGCTGTCGCGGTATCTCAAGCGCGGCCGCGTCGTGCGCGGCGCCTTCATCGTCCTGATGGCCGGCGTGCTGTTCGCGCCGCTCGCGCCGCGCCTGCTCGGCGTGCTGCTCGTGCTCCTCGCGCTGTGGCTTTTCGCCTTCGACCTCGCGCGCGTCACGGTGCGGCAGGCGAGGCTGCCGCGCTACGCCGCGGTCTGCCTGCTGGCAGGCTACTTCTGGCTGGCGGTGGGCGGCGCGCTGATGGCGCTCGAGCTCGGCTACGACGCCGCGCTGCACGCCATCTTCGTCGGCTTCGTCTTCTCGATGGTCTTCGGCCATGCGCCGATCATCCTGCCGGCGGTGCTGAGGAAGCCGTTCCCCTACCGGCCGGTCCTCTATGTGCCGCTCGCGCTCCTGCACGCGTCGCTCGCCGTGCGCATGTTCTGGCAGCAGCCGGGGGCGTGGGGCAACGCCGCGGCCATCGCGCTCTTCATCCTCACCGCTGCATGGCTCGTGATCTCGGTTGATCCGCGTCAAGGCGGCCGCGCCGCGGCGCGCTAGCCTGCTCGGATGTTGAGCGCACCCATCAGCAGCGTCATCGAGCCGCGCCAGGTGATCTGCGCGGCGCCCGAGGCGAGCGTCAGCGACGCCGCGCGCCTCATGCAACAGGGCAAGGTCGGCGCGGTGCTCGTCGTGGAGGACGGCAGCCTCGTCGGCATCTTCACCGAGCGCGACGCGGTCTGCCGCGTCATGGCGCCCGGCCGCGACCCCGCGCGCACGCCGCTGCGAGACGTGATGACCGCCGATCCGATCACCGTCTCGCCCGACGAAACCTTCGGCTACGCGCTGCTCCTCATGCACGACCACGGCTTCCGCCACGTGCCGGTCGTCCAGGACGGCCGCGCCGTCGGCGTGGTCTCCGCGCGCTACGCGCTCGACCCGGACCTCGAGGAATTCACCGCCGAGGCCGAGCGGCGCAAGTCCATCCGCCG
>DASSPL010000176.1:0-3318 GCA_035699685.1 Burkholderiales bacterium
CATCTGGGAGGTGCCGGCGCCGATGGTGGCGCTGCGGGCGTCGCGGAAGTGTCGTTGCATGTCGAACTCCATGTTGTAGCCGTAGGCGCCGAGGACCTGCATGCCCTGGTTGGCGAGGCGGGCGTAGGCCTCGGAGGCGAAGAGCTTGGCCATCGAGATTTCCTTCAATGCATCCCTGCCGCTGGCGAGCTGCCAGGCCGCGCGCCACATCATCAGGCGCGAGGCCTCGAGCTCGGTCTGCATGTCGGCCAGCATGTGCGCCATCACCTGGTTGGTGCCGATCGGCCGGCCGAACTGCTTGCGCTCCTTGGCGTAGTCGACGGCGAGGTCGAGGATCGCCTGCATGCCGCCGATATATCCGGCAGTCGAGGTGATGCGCTCCACCTGCAGGCCGGACAGGACCACCTCCCAGCCCTTGTTCTCGCCGCCGAGCAGCCGCTCCTCGGGCACGCGCACGTCGGTGAAGAAGATCTCGTACGTGCCGGTGCAGCGCCGCCCCAGCATGTCGAGCTTGCGCAGCTCCACGCCGGGCATGGTGTTGTCGACGAGGAAGAGCGACATGCCCTTGCGGTAGAACACGCTCGGGTCCGTCTTCACGTACACGTTGATGACATTGTTCTTCGCGCCCGCGCCGGTGGCCCACAGCTTCTGGCCGTTGATCACCCAGTCCTTGCCGTCACGCTTGGCATTGGAGCGCATGGCGCCGATATCGGAGCCGGCGTCGGGCTCGGACATGGAGATGGAGAACTTCACCTCGCCGGCGAGCATCTTCGGGATCCAGTGGCGCTTCTGCTCCTCGGTCCCCTTGCGCAGGATGTTCAGGCCGCAGAACACCGGGCCGCCGTAGGCGGTGAAGAGGTCGAAGCTCTTGTACGACAGCTCCTCGGCGATGATCACCATGTCGATGACGTTGCCGCCCAGGCCGCCGTACTCCTCCGGGAACGGCATGCGGAAGAGGCCCATCTTCAGCCACTCGGCGTACAGCTCGTCGGGGAAGGCCTGCTCGCGGTCCAGGCGCCGGACGTATTCCGGCGTGGCGACCTTGGCCATCATCTTGCGCACGCTGTCGCGCAGCATGCGCTGCTCCTCGGTGAACTCGAAGTCCATTACAGCATTCCTTTCTGGCGCAGCTCGCCGAGGATCTCCTCGGTGTGCTCGCCCAGCCGCGGCGGCGGCCGGAAGTCGATCTCGCGGCTGCCGTCGACGCGCGCCGGGCGATGCGCCGCGCGTATTCCTCCAACGGAGTAGATCGTGCCGAGGTGCTTCACCTGCGGGTCGTTTTCGATCTCATGCACGCCGAGCTCGGGCGCGAACGGCACGTCCTCGCGCTCGAGCCGCGCCATCCACTCGTCGCGGTTCTTGGTTCTGAAGATGTCCTTGAGCTGCGCCGCGATCGATTCATAGTGCTTCACCCGCTCGGCGCGCGTGCCGTAGGTGCTCGCCCAGTCCGGCCGCTCGATCACGCGGCAGAGCGCCTGCCAGAACTTGTCGGGCGAGGACATGTGCAGCCCGAGGCACTTGCCGTCCTTGCACACCAGGTTGTAGGCCTGCGAGGCGCCGCCGCGCTGGTAGAGCCCGGCCGGCTCGCCCTCGGTGAAGTAATAGGTGAGCGGCTCCAGGTTCAGCGCAATGGTTGCCTCGAGCATGTTCACCTCGACGAGGCGGCCCTTGCCCGATTGCTGCCGCTCGAAGAGCGCGGCCAGCACCGCCGAGGCGGCGTAGTAGCTCGTCGCCGGATCCGAGATCGCCGGGCCGACGACGCGCGGGTCGTCGTCGCGCCGGTGGCGGCTCATCCATCCGGACAGCGCCTGGCCGACGTTGTCGAACGCGGGGCGCTGCGCATAGGGGCCGCCGGCGCCGAAGCCGGTGATCGCGCAATAGATGAGGCGCGGATTGAGCTTCTGCAGCTGCGCCGCGCTGAAGCCCATCTTGTCGGCGACGCCCGGCCGGTTGTTGTTGATGAACACGTCGGAGGTCCTGGCCAGCGCATGCAGGATCTTCAATCCCTCCGGCTTGGCGTAGTCCACGGCGATCGAGCGCTTGTTTCGATTGTGCGCGAGGAAGGCGGGCCCCAGCCCGCTGGCACCATGCGAGCGGAACGGATCGCCGCCGTCGGGGCGCTCCAGCTTGATCACGTCCGCGCCGTATTCGCCCAGGATCATGGCGGCGAGCGGGCCGGTGATGAAACCGCCGATCTCCAGCACGCGCACACCCGAAAGCAGACGCATCGTGCGCGAAGATTAATCTATATTGGGCGGCTGTCGAACAAGGAGATAAGCGAGATGGCGTACCAGACGCTGAAGGTCGAGATCAAGGACAAGATCGCGAAGGTCATCCTCAACCGGCCCGACAAGAAGAACGCGATGAGTCCGCAGCTGCACCAGGACATGACCGACGCCCTGGAGGAGCTGCGCTACAGCGACGACGTGACGGTCGTCGTGCTCACCGGCGCCGGCAACGCGTTCTGCGCCGGCATGGACCTGAAGGAGTTCTTCCAGGCCCTCAAGGTGCAGAAACCCAAGGAGTTCGACCGCTATTACCGCATGGCGACCGACTGGCGGGGCCGCACGCTGCGCTATTACCCCAAGCCGACCATCGCGATGGTGAACGGTTTCTGCTTCGGCGGCGCCTTTTCCATCGTCGAGGGCTGCGACCTCGCGGTCGCGGCGGACGAAGCCACCTTCGGCCTGTCGGAGATCAACTTCCGCCTGTTCCCGGGCGGCTCGGTGTCGAAATCGCTCGCCAACCTCTTCCGGCCGCGCGATGCGCTGCTCTACGCGATGAGCGGCCGGCCGTTCAACGGCAAGGAGGCGGCGCGCATCGGCTTCGTCAATTTCTCCGTGCCGCTCGCCGAGCTGGAGAAGGAGACGATGGCGCTCGCGAAGGAGATCGCCGGCAAGGACCCGGCGGCGCTGAAGGCGACCAAGGACGGCTACCGCTTCTCCCTGGAGATGACCTGGGAAGCGTCGATGAACTATACCTTCGCCAAGGAAAACGAGCTGTTCATCGCCCAGAAGGGGGGGTGGCTGGAGCAGGGGGTCGGCGAGTTCGTCGAGGGCAAGAGCAAGCCCGGTACCCCCGGCCGCTCGTCCGTGGAAAAATAGGCCATGACCTCCCCCACCCGCCGAAGCCTTCTCAAGGGTGCCGCGGCCCTGGCCGCCGCGCCTTACGTCATCCCCGCACGCTCGCAGGAGACGCTGGTCGTCAACACGCAGGGCGGCGAGTACCAGGAGCTCGTCGAGCGCGTGGTGATCCGGCCGTTCGAGAAGAAGTTCGGCGTGAAGGTGATCCACGACGCGACCGGCACCGCGTCGCAGG
>DASSPL010000177.1:0-4889 GCA_035699685.1 Burkholderiales bacterium
GCTCGAGCGCTCCTTCGGCGCCCCCACCGTGACCAAGGACGGCGTGTCGGTCGCGAAGGAGATCGAGCTCAAGGACAAGTTCGAGAACATGGGCGCGCAGATGGTCAAGGAAGTCGCGTCCAAGACCTCCGATGTCGCCGGTGACGGCACCACCACCGCCACGGTGCTCGCGCAGGCGATCGTGCGCGAGGGCATGAAGTTCGTCGCCTCGGGCATGAACCCGATGGACCTCAAGCGCGGCATCGACAAGGCGGTCATCGCGGTCACCGAGGAGCTGAAAAAGATCTCCAAGCCCTGCTCGAGCTCGAAAGAGATCGCCCAGGTCGGATCGATTTCGGCCAATTCCGACGCCGATATCGGCAAGATCATCGCCGACGCGATGGACAAGGTCGGCAAGGAAGGCGTGATCACGGTCGAGGACGGCAAGTCGCTCGAGAACGAGCTCGACCTCGTCGAGGGCATGCAGTTCGACCGCGGCTACCTCTCGCCCTACTTCATCAACAGCCCCGAGAAGCAGATCGCGGTGCTCGAGGATCCGTACATCCTGCTGCACGACAAGAAAGTCTCGTCGATCCGCGAGCTGCTGCCGATCCTGGAGCAGGTCGCCAAGGCCGGCAAGCCGCTGCTGATCATCGCCGAGGAAGTCGAGGGCGAGGCGCTCGCCACCCTGGTCGTCAACAACATCCGCGGCATCCTGAAGACCGTCGCGGTCAAGGCGCCGGGCTTCGGCGACCGCCGCAAGGCGATGCTGGAGGACATGGCGATCCTCACCGGCGGCACGGTGATCTCGGAAGAGCTCGGCCTGAAGCTCGAGAACGCCACGCTGAAGGACCTCGGCCGCGCGAAGAAGGTGGAGTCCGGCAAGGAGAACACCACCATCATCGACGGCGCGGGCGACAAGAAGCAGATCGAGGCGCGCGTCAAGCAGATCCGCGTGCAGATCGAGGAAGCGACCAGCGACTACGACCGCGAGAAGCTGCAGGAGCGCGTGGCGAAGCTCGCCGGCGGCGTGGCGGTGATCAAGGTCGGCGCCGCGACCGAAGTCGAGATGAAGGAGAAGAAGGCCCGCGTGGAAGACGCGCTGCACGCGACGCGCGCGGCGGTCGAGGAAGGCATCGTCCCGGGCGGCGGCGTGGCGTTCATCCGCGCCAAGCAGTCGCTCGAAGGCAAGCTCAAGGGCGACAACCACGACCAGGACGCCGGCATCAAGATCGTGATGCGCGCGCTGGAAGAGCCGCTGCGCATGATCGTCGACAACGCGGGAGCGGAGCCGTCGGTCGTGCTGAACAAGGTGCTCGAGAACAAGGGCAACTACGGCTTCAACGCGCAGACCGAGGAGTACGGCGATCTCGTGCAGGCAGGCGTGATCGACCCGACCAAGGTGACGCGCACCGCGCTGCAGAACGCGGCGTCGGTCGCCGGCCTGATGCTCACCACCGACGCGATGGTCGCGGAGCTGGTGGAGGAGAAGAAGGGCGGCGGCGGCGGCCACTCCCATGGCATGCCCGACATGGGCGGCATGGGCGGCATGGACATGTAACTGCGCAGTTCACGCAGCAAGGAAAAGGGCCCAGCGATGGGCCCTTTTCATTTGTATCGGGCGGTTATAATCCGCGCCTTTCCGCAGCACGCAGGCCAAGTAGCTCAGTTGGTAGAGCAGCGGACTGAAAATCCGTGTGTCGCTGGTTCGATTCCGGCCTTGGCCACCACTCTTTCCTGTAGTGAATCGGTGACAGGTAGCGCAGGCGATTCGCAGCTATAGTCGGCGACGCATGGCCGAACCGCACGAGCCCCTCGGCGTCGACGAGCCCTTTCGGGCGATTGTCGAGGACGTCCAGGACTACGCGATCTTCCTGCTCGATCGCGACGGGCACGTGCGCAGCTGGAACCTCGGCGCGCAGCACATCAAGGGCTACAGCGCCGACGAGATCATCGGCCGCCACTTCTCGGTGTTCTATCCGCGCGAGGCCGCCGAGCGGCGCTGGCCGCAGCAGGAGCTCGAGCTCGCCGGCGCGCGCGGACGCTTCGAGGACGAAGGCTGGCGCGTGCGCAAGGACGGGGGCCTGTTCTGGGCCAACGTCGTCATCACCGCGCTGCGCTCGCCCTCGGGCGAGGTGCGCGGCTTCGCCAAGATCACCCGCGACCTGACCGGCCGGCGCCGGCAGGAAGAGGCGCTGCGCCAGAGCGAGGAGCGCTTCCGCCTGCTGATCGAGTCGGTGCGCGACTACGCCATCTTCATGCTCGACACGCAGGGCCGCGTGGCGAGCTGGAACGCCGGCGCCGAGCGCATCAATGGCTACCGCGCCGAGGAGATCATCGGCGAGCATTTCCGCGCCTTCTACACCGAGGAGTCGCGACGCCGCGGCTGGCCGGAGGAGGAGCTGCGCCGCGCGCGCGAGGAAGGCCGCTACGAGGAGGAGGGCATCCGCGTGCGCCGGGACGGCAGCACGTTCTGGGCGAGCGTCGTCATCACCCCCGTATGGGACGCCGCGGGCGAGCTGCGCGGCTACGCCAAGGTGACGCGCGACCTGACCGACCGCAAGCGCGTGGAGGCGCTCGAGACGACCGAGCGGCAGACGCAGGAGTTTCTCGCCGTGCTGGCGCACGAGCTGAGGAACCCGCTCGCGCCCATCAGCAACGCGCTGAACCTGCTCGCGCGCAAGTCCACCGCCGACCCGGCGGAGATCTGGGTGCGCGACGTCCTCACTCGTCAGACGGCGCAGCTCTCGCGGCTGGTCGACGATCTCCTCGACATCAGCCGCATCACTCGCGCGGCGCTGGTGCTCGACCGCAAGCCCGCCGACCTGCGCACGATCCTGCGCCACGCGGCCGACGCCTCCATGCAGTGGTTCGAGGGCCGGCGCCAGACGCTCGCGGTGTCGCTGCCCGAGGAGCGCCTGGTGGCGGAAGTCGACGAGGTGCGCATGGGACAGGTAGTGCAGAACCTGCTGCACAACGCGTCCAAGTACACCCCGGAAGGCGGCGCGATCGAGCTCGCGGCGCACCGGCAGGGGGACGACGCCGTGATCACCGTGCGCGACAACGGCATCGGCATGACGCCCGAGGTACTGGCGACGGCGTTCGAGCTGTTCAAGCAGGCGCGCCAGGGACTCGATCGCGCGCAGGGCGGCCTGGGGGTCGGCCTGACGCTGGTGCAGCGCCTGGTGAAGATGCACGGCGGCAGCGTCGAGGCGAAGAGCGAAGGGCCGGGCCGCGGCAGCGAGTTCGTCGTGCGCATCACCCTGCGCAAGGAGCCGGCAATCGTGCGCGCGGCTTCCGAGGCGCGCGCCCCGGGCAAGGGCCCGAAGCGGCGCATCCTGGTCGTCGACGACAACCGCGACGCCGCGCACGCCCTGCGGCTGCTCCTCGAGAACGACGGCCACGAGGTGCGCGTGGCGAGCGACGGGCCGACCGGGCTGGCGATGGCGCGCGACTATCGCCCTGACGTGGCATTGCTCGACATCGGCCTGCCCCAGATGAACGGTTTCGAGCTCGCGCAGCAGATGCGCCGCGACCCCGCGCTAGGGGGCACCCTGCTGGTCGCGGTCACCGGCTACGGTCAGATGCATGACCGGGCGCGCGCCTCGGCATCCGGCTTCAACCACCATCTCGTGAAGCCGGTGGAGTTCAGCGCCTTGCAGGAGCTGCTGCGGCAGACCGCCTAGGCTTTCTGGGCCACCAGGACGACGTTCGAACCGCCGAAGGCGAACGAATTCGACATCACCGCGCGCGGCGGCTTGACCGCTTCCGCCTGGCGCGGGACGTGGCGCAGCTGGCACGCCGGGTCGGGCTGCTCGAGGAAGGCGGTCGGCGGCAGGGCGCCGCGCAGGAACGGCAGGAGAGCGGCGGCGAATTCCAGCGCGCCGGCGCCGCCCAGCAGGTGGCCGTGCAGCGACTTGGTGGAGCTCACCGGCACCTGCGACGCGGCGGCGCCGAACACCTGATTGATAGCCTCGGCCTCCACGACGTCGCCCACCGCCGTCGCCGTGCCGTGCGCGTTGATGTAGCCGACCGCATCGGCCGGCAGCGCTGCCTCGGCGAGCGCTTCGCGCATCGCCCGCACCTGGCCGTCGCGGTCGGGCCGCGACATGTGCGCCGCGTCGCACGAATTGCCGTAGCCGCTGAGCAGGGCGAGGATCGGCGCGCCGCGCGCGCGGGCGCGCGATTCCTCCTCCAGCACGAAGGCGGCCGCGCCTTCGCCGAGGACCAGGCCCGCGCGGCGCTTGTCGAACGGCTTGCAGCTCGCCGCCGGATCGGCGGCGTCGGCGGGCGCGAGCGTGCGCAGCGCCTGCCAGGCCGCCAGCATTCCCGGCGTGAGCAGCGCTTCCGAGCCGCCGGCGATCATGGCGTCGGCGCGCCCGGACTGGATGACGCGCATCGCCTCGCCGAGGGCCATCGCCGAGGACGAGCAGGCAGTGGCAAAGTTGGCGAACGGCCCGCGCAGCCTGTGGCGCACGGCGACATTCGAGCCGGCGGCGTTGTTCATGCCCATCACCACCGTGAGCGGCCGCAGCCGCCATTCGCCGGCGCCGTAGACCTGCTTGTACGCGTTCTCCAGCGTGTGCGCGCCGCCGAGGCCGCTGCCCCAATAGACGCCGATGCGCTCGTTGTCGTCGAGCGCAATTGCACTGGAGGCGAGCGCCTGCGCGGCGGCGGCGAGCGCGAATTGCGAGGCGCGGTCGAGATTGGCGGCCTCCGCCTCCTTGAACATCGGCGCCGGGTTCCAGTCGACCAGCGCGCCGACCTGCACGCCCGAGCCCTGCGTCACTTCCGCGGGCAGCCGGCGGATGCCGGCGCGCGCTTCGCACAGCGCGGCGTGGAAATCGGCCAGACCCGAGCCGAGCGGCGAGACGATGCCCGCTCCGGTGACGGCGACCCGCCGCTCGGGC
>DASSPL010000178.1:0-6614 GCA_035699685.1 Burkholderiales bacterium
TGCCGGGCGTCTCCTTCGTCAGCCCGGTGCTCGAGCTCGACGCCGGCCTCGCCGGCCAGGAACGGACGCTGCGCGTCCTCGGCGTCGACATCTTTCGCGCCGCGGTGCTGCAGCCGGCGCTGGTGCTGGAGGAGCGCTACGACCTGATCTCGCCCGACCGCGTGCTGCTGTCCGCCGGCGCGGCCGCGGCGCTCGGCCTGGGCAGGGGTGATCGGCTTTCGCTGGTCTCGGGATCCCGCAGGGTCGAGCTGCAGGTGGCCGGCATCCTGCCCGCGTCGGCGCTGCGCGGCCAGGCGGCGCTCGTCGACATCGCCACCGCGCAGTGGCGCTTCGACCGGCTGGGCGAGCTCAACCGGCTCGACATACGCCTGCGCAAAGGCGCCAACCGTGAAGCCGTCAAAGGCGAGATCCAGAAGCTGCTGCCGCCGGGCGTGCACGCGGTGGCGGTCGAGAACCTGGAGCAGGCGAGCGCCTATCCGTCGCGCGCCTATCGCGTGAATCTCAACGTGCTCGCGCTGGTGGCGCTCTTCACCGGCGGGTTCCTGGTGTTCTCGGCGCAGGCGCTGGAGACGGTGCGCCGGCGGGGCGAGCATGCGCTGCTGCGCGTGCTCGGCCTGCAAAGGCGCGGCGTCGCGCGCCTCGTGCTCCTTGAAGCCGGGCTGCTGGGGGCCGTGGGCGCCGCGATCGGCCTGATCCTGGGTTACGCATTGGCGCTCGTTGCGGTGAAGACGCTGGGCGCCGACCTCGGCGCCGGCATGTTCAGCCGCGCGACGCCGACGCTCGGCTTCTCGCCGGTCGCCGCCTTGCTCTACTTCGCCGCGGGTGTCGCGATCGCGGTGGCCGGGGCGCTTCTCCCGGCGCTGGATGCGGCGCGCCGGCCGCCGGCGCAGGCGCTCAAGGCGGGCGACGAGCAGACCATGTTCTCGCGCACCTCGTCGCTGTGGCCGGGGATCGCCCTCCTGGCAGGGGGCGTTCTCCTCGCGCAGCTCGGCCCGGTGAACGGTCTGCCGCTCTTCGGCTATGCGGCGATCGCGTGCCTGCTCCTCGGCAGCATCGCGCTCATGCCGCGAGTGTCGCGCGCGATCTTCGATGCGCTGCCCTTGCCGCGCAGCCCGGGGCTCGCCCTGGCGCTTGCGCAGCTGCGCGCGGCGCCGGGGCAGGCGGCGGTGAGCCTCGCGGCGATCGTCGCGAGCTTCTCGCTCATGGCGGCGATGGCGATCATGGTGTCGTCCTTCCGCCAGTCGCTCGACGACTGGCTGGTCACGGTGCTGCCGGCGGACATCTACTTCCGCACCACCCACGCCGGCGACACCGGCGTGCTCGAGCCGGGCTTCGAGGAGCGCGTGCGCGCGCTGCCGCAGGTGGCGCGGGTCGATTTCCTGCGCAGCGGCCGGGTGCTGCTCGACCCGGCGCGCCCGGCGCTCGTGCTCATCGCGCGCGACCGGGCGGAGCGGGCGTTCCCGCTGGTGCAAAAGGGAACGGTTTCGGAAAACCCGCTCTGGATAAGCGAGGCGGTGCAGGACCTCTACGGCCACAAGGCCGGCGACGCGGTGGCGCTGCCGCTCCTGGGGAAGGAGCACCGCTTCACCGTCGCGGGCGTCTTTCGCGACTACGCGCGGCAGCACGGCGCGCTCCTCATCGACCGCGCCGACTACATGCGCCTCACGGGCGACCGCCGCGTGAACGACGGCTCGGTATGGCTCGCGCCCGGCGCGACGCCCGCGTCGCTCATGGAGGCGCTGCGCGCGCTGCCGGGCGGGCGCGAGCTCGACATCGCCGATTCGGTCGAGATCCGCGACGTGTCGCTGCGCATCTTCGATCGCAGCTTCGCCGTGACGTACGCGATGGAGGCGGTCGCCGTGCTGGTCGGCCTGTTCGGCCTTTCCTCCAGCCTCGGCGCGGTGGTCCTCGCACGCCGGCGCGAGTTCGGCATGCTGCGCCACCTCGGCCTCACGCGCGCGCAGATCCGCTCGATGCTGGCCGCCGAGGGCGCGCTCCTGGCTTCAGTCGGCGCGGCCGCCGGCCTCGCCTGCGGCACGGCGGTGAGCCTGGTGCTGATCTACGTGGTGAACCGGCAGTCGTTCAACTGGGGGATGGAGCTGCACCCGCCATGGATGCTTCTCACGGGTTTGATTGTGACGCTGCTCGTACTGGCGGTCATAACCGCGATCCTCTCCGGCCGCGAGGCGATGGGCATCGGACCGGTGCGCGCTGTGCGGGAGGACTGGTAGCTCGCTAGGCGGCGGGCACCGCGTCCAGGATCACATCGAGCGCGCGAATGAAGACTGCGTCGGGCACGGCCTCGTGGCCGGCGAGGTAGTAGGTCAGCACCCTCATGCTGATGCCGAGCTGGTCAGACAACTGTTCCAGGCCGCCAGCCTTGCGCGCGGCACGGGTCAGGACTTCGCGGCCGGTAGTGATGGTGTTCACGCTTCGCCAAGATATGTGGAGGAGTGCGCATCGTCCATTGGCAAACGCCTGAAATGCCTGAAACGCGAATTCGACGCCCTGTCGTCGAAAAAACGACCTGCGCACTGGGCTCCCGCTCATAATCGCGGCGTGCGACGCAGGAGCTTTCTTGGTCTGACGCTGCTCCCGGCCCTGGCATGGGCCGACAAGGTGCAATACCCCGCGGTCACGCCGCGGCCGCTGGAATTCCCTCGCGACCACGGCGCGCATCCGGATTTCCGCACCGAGTGGTGGTACGTCACCGGGTGGCTGGACGGCCCGCTGGGTTTCCAGATCACCTTCTTCCGCGCGCGGCCCGAGGAGCAGAGCGACAATCCGAGCAAGTTCAATCCGCGGCAGGTGCTTTTCGCCCACGCCGCGCTGGCGGACCCGAAGCGCGGGCGCCTGCTCCACGACCAGGTCGCGGCGCGCGCGGGTCATTCGCTCGCCGAGGTCGAGACGCAGCGCACCGGCGTGTGGATCGACGACTGGCAGCTCTACATGGAAGGCCTGCGCTACCACGCCAAGATCGCGGCGCGCGACTTCGATTTCGACTTCACCTTCTTCATCGCCGACAAGCCGGTCCTGCAGGGCGACCAGGGGTTCAGCCGCAAGGGTCACCGGCCGCACGAGGCAAGCTACTACTACAGCCAGCCGCAGCTGAGCGTCGTCGGCAAGCTGAACGGGCGGCAGGTCACCGGCATGGCGTGGCTCGACCACGAGTGGTCGAGCGCCTACCTCGCGCCGGAGGCCGCCGGGTGGGACTGGACCGGGATCAACTTCTTCAACAGCAAGTCGATGATGGCCTTCCAGATGCGCTCGAAGGCGGGCGGCATCCACTACGCCGCGCCCGGCGTGACGATGAAGCCGCTGCGGTGGTGGAAATCACCTCGCACCGGCATCTCGTATCCCGTGTCCATGCAGGTCAACGACCTGCGCCTCGAGCCCCTGATGGACGACCAGGAGCTCGACGCGCGCGCAAGCACCGGCGTCATCTACTGGGAAGGCGCGGTGCGCGCCTTTGCCGGGCGCGAAGAGGTCGGCCGCGGCTACCTCGAGCTCACCGGCTACGGCAAGCCGATGAAGCTCTAGCTGACAACAAAATTACGTACGTCGTACGGAACTCAGGGTGACGCCGGCAAGGATCAGGGCGATGCCGGCGAAGTGGAACCAGCGCGGGTACTCGTCGAGGAAGATCACCGACAGCAGGACGCCGATGGCGGGCATCAGGTGCATGGTGACGCCGGCGCGCGAGGGGCCCATGCGGGCGACGACGTAGCTCCAGCCGGCGAAGGCGAGGAGCATGGAGCCGACCGCGGAGTAGAGCACGCCCACCGTGCCCCGCGTGCTGAGCGCCATCTTGATGCCGGTAAAGGCCTCGTACGCGATCCACGGCAGCATGAAGAGCGCGCCGAAGGCGCACACCAGCACGAGGAGCTCGGTGACGCCGAGCGGGTCGCGCCGCTGCCCGAGGAGCACGGTGTAGCACGCCCACATCAGCATCGAGAGGAGCGCGCACAGGTCGCCGACGTTGAAAGTCAGCGCGTGCGGGCTGCCCTGCGTGGCGATGATCGCCACGCCGGCGAACGAGATCGCGACGCCGGTCCATCGCCGCGGGGTGACGCGCTCGCCGAGCGGCGCCTGCATGAGCAGGATGAAGATCGGCGTCGTCGAGAGGTAAAGCACGGCGCTCGCCGCGGTGGTGTAGTGCAGCCCGAGCCACTGCAGCGCGAGGTGCGGCCCGCCGCCGGCGAGGCCGAGCAGCGCGATCACGGTCCAGTCGCGCCGGCTCAATCCCGAAAGCTTTCTCCTGAGACCGAGCCAGGCGAACGGCAGCAGCACGGCGATGACGATCGCCTCGCGAAACACCGTCGCCACGCCGGGCGAGATGTCCTCGCGCACCGCGCGCGCCACGATCCAGTTGCCGGACCACAGGACGAGGGTGGCGAGAAGGACCAGCCAGGTGGTTAAGCGCACCGCGCATGATAAATTCGACTTATGCCCTACGCATCCGCGGCGGGGCGCTCGATTCACTATCAATGGGTAGGCGAGGCATCGAGCGGCAAGCCGGCGCTCGTCTTCCTGCACGAAGGCCTGGGCTCGATCGGCCAGTGGCGCGACTTTCCCGCGAAGGTCGCCGCCGCCACGGGCTGCCGGGCGCTCGTCTATGACCGCTACGGCTACGGCCAGTCGGACGTCCTCGCCGAGCCGAAGCGCACCGTGCGCTTCATGCACGACGAGGCGCTGGTTGCCCTTCCCGATCTTCTTAAGGGAGTGGGTGTCGAAAAGCCCCTTCTGATCGGCCACTCCGATGGCGCATCCATATCCCTGATTCACGCTGGCGCACACCCGGTGCGCGGCGTGGTGGCGATGGCGCCGCATGTCTTCATCGAGCCGCTGTGCCTGAAGTCCATCGACAAGGCGGCGGAGGCCTTCGAGAACACCGACCTCAAGGAGCGCCTCGGCAAGTACCACCGCGACGCGCGCAAGACCTTCTACGGCTGGGCCGACGTCTGGCTGGAGGCCGACTTCAAGGGCTGGGACATCCGCGACGAGTACCTGCCGAAGATTCGCTGCCCGGTGCTCGGCATCCAGGGACATGACGACATCTACGGCACCATGGCCCAGCTCGACGAGATCAAGAACAGGGTCAAGGGTCCCTGCGAGCTCCTCAAGCTGGAAGCCTGCGGCCATGCGCCATTCCGCGAGCAGCCGGAGAAGACGCTCGACGCCGTGACGCGATTCATCAAGGGCCTGTCGTGAGCCGGGACGCGCGCATCATCTCGCTCGTCGCGCTCGGCCACGCCATGAGCCACTTCCTGCAGCTCGTGCTGGCGCCGCTCTTCCCGATGATCCGCGAAGAGATCGGCGTCTCCTACGCGCAGCTGGGACTGGTGCTGATGGTGTTCTTCGCGCTCTCCGCGCTGCTGCAGCCGGTGGCCGGCTTCGTCGTCGACCGCGTCGGCGGCCGGGTAGTCCTCCTGGCCGGCCTGGCGCTGATGGTCGTCGGCACCGGCGTGATGAGCTTTGCCAATGGTCCGGCGATGCTGTTCATCGGCGCGGCGATCTCCGGCACCGGCAACGCCGTGTTCCATCCGGCCGACTTCTCGATCCTCAACGCGTGCGTGACGCAGAAGCGCCTCGGGCATGCCTTCAGCAGCCACGGCGTTGCCGGCATGCTCGGCTACGCCGCCGCGCCGGTGTTCAGCGCGGCGATCGGCGCCGCCTACGGCTGGCAGAACGCGCTGCTCGCGGCGGCGGCGCTCTGTTTCGTGGTCCTGCTGCTGCTCGGAGCGAATGCAGCCCTGTTCGTCACTCCGCAGACAAGCAAGAAGCGCGAAGGCCCCATCGACGCCCGCGTGCTGCTCGCGCTGCCCGTGCTGATGTGCCTTGCCTTCTTCACGCTGCATTCCGCGGCGCTCGGCGCCTTGCAGCAGTTCGGCGTCGCGGCGATGAAGGAATACTTCACCGTCGGCACCGGCCTCGCCTCGGCGGCGCTCACGGCCTACATCCTCGGCTCGGCCGCCGGCATGCTGGCGGGCGGCTTCGTCGCGGCGCGCTTCTCGCGGCACGACCTCGTGGCGGCCAGCGGGTTTGGCGTCGCCTCGTTCAACGCGCTGCTGATCGCCCTGGGTCTCATACCCGGAGTCGCGCTGCCCGTCGTGCTGGCGATATCAGGGATGGCGGTCGGCGTGACGTACGCGTCGCGCGATCTCATCGTGCGCGCGGCCACGCCGCCGGGGGCGACGGGGCGTGTCTTCGGCTTCGTCTACTCCGGGCTGGACCTGGGGTCGCTGGCGACCCCGGTGCTCTGCGGCTGGCTGATGGACAACGGCCTGCCGCAGGGGATCTTCTACGTCGTATTCGGCTGCACGCTGGCAGCCATCCTCACCGTCACTTACACGGCGTACTTGATGCCCCGGCGGTCGAGCATGCGCAGCAGCGCCGGCCAGTCCTTGTAGCCGCCGGGACGGTTCGGCCGGTTGAACTGCTCGGTCGCCGTCGCAGCCGCCTGCGGGCTCATGAGCTGCACGTTGTGCAGGCCGCCGTTCATGGCGTCGATCTGGATCTGGCAGGCGCAGTCGAGGTAGTACATCACCTCGAACGCCTTGCGCACCGTCTCGCCGAGGGCGAGCAGGCCGTGGTTGCGCAGGATCATCGCGCGC
>DASSPL010000179.1:0-3576 GCA_035699685.1 Burkholderiales bacterium
TTCGTGCCCGGCAGCCGCAAGCAGCAGACCTATCCGTCGACGGTGGCGTACCTCGCGCGCCTCATCGTGCACCGCTACGCCATGCTCGGCATCCTCGACGAGGACGGCCTGCCGCGCACGCAGATGGGCATCCTCGAATCGCCTTCGGAGAAGCAGTCGCCGGTCATCGCCGGCTCCCCCTGCCCCGAGTGCGGCAACAGCACGCTCATCCGCAAGGACGGCTGCGACTACTGCACCGCTTGCGGCTACGTCGGGGTCTGCGGGTAATCTAGCCGCCCCAGGTCTTGACCCAGAGAAGGGCCGAGACCGTCTTGCAGTCGGTGATGCGGCCGTCGCGCACCATGGCGAGCGCCTCGTCGAAGGGCACGATCAGCGTCTCGACGAACTCTCCCGCGTCGAGCTGCGCCGCGCCGGTCTTGGCCAGTTTCCGCGCGACGAACAGGCCGATGGCCTCGTCGGTGTAGGCGATCGCGGTGTGGATGGTGCCGATGCGCGCCCACTCGGCCGCCGTGTAGCCGGTCTCTTCCAGCAGCTCGCGCCTGGCGGTGTCGAGCTGCGGCTCGCCGGGCTCGAGCTTGCCGGCGGGGATCTCGATGAACTCGCGGCCGTGCGGGTAGCGGAACTGGCGCTCGAGCAGGATCGTGCCGTCGTCGAACAGCGGGACCACGGCGACCGCGCCGGGATGGCGGATGTACTCGCGCGACGCCTGCCCGCCGTCGGGCAGCCGGACGAGGTCGCGCCGCACCTTGAGCAGGCCGCCGTCGAAGACCAGCTCGCTCGCCAGCGGATGCTCGGTGAGGTCTTTCAAAAAGCTAGAGGCGGTTGACCGCGGCCACGCACATGGCCATCAGGTTCTGCGGCACCACGCCGAGCACCAGCAGGAACAGCGCGTTGGCCGACATCACGATGCGCCCCACCGGCTGCGAGACGACCGGCGCGGCGCCCGCGGGCGAGTCGCTCGGTTCGTCAAAGTACATGAGCTTCACCACGCGCAGGTAATAGTAGGCCCCGACCAGCGACAGCAGCACCGCGGCGATGGCGAGCCAGACATGGCCGGCGGCGACCGCGGCCTGGAACACGGCGAGCTTGGCGTAGAAGCCGGCGGTCGGCGGGATGCCGGCGAGCGAGAACATGATGATCATCATCAGGAACGCGTGCCAGGGGCTGCGGCGGTTGAGGCCCTTCACGTCTTCCAGGTTCTCGCACTCGAACCCGGCGTGCGACAGGTAGATGAGCATGCCGAACGAGCCGACCGTCATCACCGTGTAGACGATCATGTAGAAGAGCGACGCGCTGTAGGCGTCGGTGCGGTTCAGCCAGTTGCCGTCGACGTTGCCCGACAGCAGCCCGAGCAGCATGAAGCCCATGTGCGCGATCGCCGAGTAGGCCAGCATGCGCTTGAGGTTCGACTGCGCGATGGCGGTGATGTTGCCGAGCGCGATCGAGAGGATGGCGAGCAGCGCGAGCATCTGCTGCCAGTCGGGCGCGAGCGCCGGCAGGCCGTTGACCAGCATGCGCACCGCCATGGCGAAGGCGGCGATCTTGGGGCCCGAGCTGACCACCAGCGTCACCGGCGTCGGCGCGCCGTGGTAGACGTCGGGGATCCACATGTGGAACGGCACCACGCCGATCTTGAAGGCGAGCCCGGCGACGATGAACACCAGCCCGAACACCAGCAGGGTGCGGTCGGCGGAGCTGCCGGCGAGCCGCGCGGTGTGCACCGCGACCTCGTTGAGATCCAGCGTGCCGGTGGCGCCGTAGACCATCGACATGCCGTAGAGCAGCAGTCCCGAGGACAGCGCGCCGAGCACGAAGTACTTCATCGCCGCCTCGGTCGACTGGGCGGAGTCGCGGTTCAGCGCCACCAGGGCGTAGAGGCAGAGCGACATCAGCTCCAGGCCGAGGAACACGGTGAGGAAATTGGCCGCGCTGATCAGCACCATCATGCCGAGCAGCGAGAACAGCAGCAGCGACACGAACTCGCCGCGCAGCAGGCCGCGCTCCACGAGGTATTTCCTGGAATAGACCAGGGCGGCCGAGACGGCGAGGTAGCACACCAGCTTCAGCAGGTGCGACATCGAGTCGGCGACGAACAGGCCGTTGAACAGGTAGAACTTGCCGCCCTGCGACGCCCAGGCGACGAACAGCGTGGTCGCCGCGCACAGGGCGAGGACCACCTGCGCGAAGAGCAGCGTCGCGCCGCGCTCGCGGTCCTTGACGTAAAGATCGGCGATCATCACCGCGCAGGCGCCGGCCAGCAGCAGCACCTCAGGCAGCGCCGGCAGGTAATCGATCCACTGCGCGAGGGTCATTGCTTGGCCTGCGAGACGTGTTTGACCAGCTCGTTCACCGAGGCGTGCATCTTCTCGGTGAACGGCTTCGGATACAGGCCCATCCACAGCACCGCCGCGGCCAGCAGGCCGAGCACGATGAACTCCCGGGGATTGAGGTCCTGCAGCTGCCGCACGTGGTCATTGGCGACCGCGCCGAAGATCACGCGCTTGTACATCCACAGGGTATAGGCCGCGCCGAGGATCAGGGTCGTCGCGGCGACGAACGCGACCCAGAAGTTGACCTGCATCGCGCCCATGATCACCAGGAACTCGCCGACGAAGCCGCTGGTCGCCGGCAGCCCGGCGTTGGCCATGGCGAAGAGCATCATGAAGGCGGCGAACTTCGGCATGGTGTTCACCACGCCGCCGTAGTCCGCGATCATGCGCGTGTGCATGCGGTCGTAGAGCACGCCGACGCAGAGGAACATGGCCGCGGAGACGAAGCCGTGCGAGATCATCTGCACCAGCCCGCCCTCGATGCCGTAGGCGTTGAACAGGAAGAAGCCGAGCGTGACGAAGCCCATGTGGGAGATCGACGAGTACGCGATCAGCTTCTTCATGTCGGCCTGCACCAGCGTGACGAAGCCGATGTAGGCGATGGCGATGAGCGACAGCGCCACCATCAGCCAGGCGAGCTCGCGCGAGGCGTCGGGCAGGATCGGCAGCGTGAAGCGGACGAAGCCGTATCCCCCCAGCTTCAGCAGGATGGCGGCAAGGACGACCGACCCCCCGGTGGGCGCCTCGGTGTGCGCGTCGGGCAGCCAGGTGTGCACCGGCCACATCGGCACCTTGACGGCGAACGCGAACAGGAAGCCGAAGAACAGCGCGACCTGCGCCGCGAGCGGCAGCGGCAGCTTGTGCCAGTCGAGGATCGCGAAGCTGCCGCCGGACTTGTTGTAGAGATAGAGCAGCGCCACCAGCATCAGCAGCGAGCCGAACAGCGTGTAGAGGAAGAACTTGACCGCCGCGTAGACCCGGTTCGGGCCGCCCCAGATGCCGATGATGATGAACATCGGGATCAGGGTCGCCTCGAAGAACACGTAGAACAGCACCGCGTCGAGCGCCGAGAACACGCCGTTCAGCAGCCCCGACATGACGAGGAACGAGGCGTGGTACTGCGACACCTTGTTCTCGATCACCGTCCAGCCGGCGATCACCACCAGGATGGTGATGAAGCTGTTCAGCAGCACGAACAGCACCGAGATGCCGTCGACGCCGAGGTGGTAGTTGATGTTGAAGCGCG
>DASSPL010000180.1:0-3542 GCA_035699685.1 Burkholderiales bacterium
CGGCAAGAAGGAGGTCACCGGCGCCAACGTGCTGGTCGCGATCTTCGGCGAGAAGGACTCGCACGCGGTGTACTTCCTGCAGCAGCAGGGCATCGCGCGGCTCGACGTCGTCAACTACATCTCGCACGGCATCACCAAGACGCCGCAGGCCCACCAGGGCAAGACCGAGCAGGACGCCGAGCAGGAAGGCCAGGCCGAGACCTCCAACAGCCCGCTCGACAACTACACGCAGAACCTGAACGCGCTCGCCCTCGCCGGCAAGATCGACCCGCTGATCGGCCGCGACAAGGAGCTCGAGCGCGTGGTGCAGACGCTGTGCCGGCGCCGCAAGAACAACCCGCTGCTCGTCGGTGAAGCCGGCGTCGGCAAGACGGCGATCGCCGAGGGCCTCGCCCGGCGCATCGTCGAGGGCAACGTGCCCGACCTGCTCGCCAAGTGCACGGTGTACGCGCTCGACATGGGCGCCCTGCTCGCCGGCACCAAGTACCGGGGCGACTTCGAGCAGCGCCTGAAGGCGGTGCTGAAGCAGCTGGTCGACAACCCGAACGCGATCCTGTTCATCGACGAGATCCACACGGTGATCGGCGCCGGCGCCGCCTCCGGCGGCACGCTCGACGCCTCCAACCTGCTGAAGCCGGTGCTGTCCACCGGCCAGCTGAAGTGCATCGGCGCCACGACCTACAACGAGTACCGCGGCGTCTTCGAGAAAGACCATGCGTTGTCGCGTCGCTTCCAGAAGATCGACGTGGTGGAGCCTTCGGTCGACGAGACGGTGGAGATCCTCAAGGGCCTGAAGACGCGCTTCGAGGCCCACCACAGCGTGAAGTACACCGCCAATGCCCTGACGACGGCGGCCGAGCTTTCCGCGCGCTACATCAACGACCGCCACCTGCCGGACAAGGCCATCGACGTGATCGACGAGGCCGGCGCGGCCCAGCGCATCGCGCCCAAGGCGAAGCAGAAGCGCATCATCGGCAAGGCCGAGATCGAGGAGATCATCGCCAAGATCGCGCGCATCCCGCCCCGCTCGGTATCCACCGATGACCGCAGCGCGCTGGCGAACCTGGACCGGGATCTGAAGGCGGTGGTTTTCGGCCAGGACAAGGCGATCGACGCCCTCGCCTCGGCCATCAAGATGGCGCGCTCGGGCCTCGGCAATCCGCAGAAGCCGATCGGCAACTTCCTGTTCAGCGGCCCGACCGGCGTCGGCAAGACCGAGGTGGCGCGCCAGCTCGCCTACTGCATGGGCATCGAGCTCATCCGCTTCGACATGTCCGAGTACATGGAGCGCCACGCGGTGTCGCGCCTGATCGGCGCGCCGCCGGGATATGTCGGCTTCGAGCAGGGCGGCCTCCTGACCGAGCAGATCACGAAGAAGCCCTACTCGGTGCTGCTGCTCGACGAGATCGAGAAGGCGCACCCCGACATCTTCAACGTGCTCCTGCAGGTGATGGATCACGGCACGCTGACCGACAACAACGGCCGCAAGGCCGACTTCCGCAACGTCGTGATCGTGATGACGACCAACGCGGGGGCCGAGTCGCTCGCCCGCACGCAGATGGGCTTCACGCCGTCGACCAAGCCGGGCGACGAGATGGAAGCCATCAAGCGCATGTTCACCCCCGAGTTCAGGAACCGCCTCGACGCCATCGTGTCGTTCGGCGCCCTGAACGAGGACACGATCATGCGCGTGGTGGAGAAGTTCCTGATGCAGCTCGACGAGCAGCTGGCCGAGAAGAAGGTCGAGGCGAGCTTCACGGCGGCGCTCAAGGCGCACCTGGCGAAGAAGGGCTTCGACCCGCTGATGGGCGCGCGCCCGATGGCGCGGCTCATCCAGGACACCATCCGCCGCGCGCTCGCCGACGAGCTGCTGTTCGGCCGCCTGCAGCACGGCGGCAAGGTGACCATCGACATCGGCGAGGACGAGAAGATCAAGCTCGCCTTCGAAGAGGAAGCCGCGCCGGTCGCCTAGCCCTTCGGTCAAGGCATATGCAAAGGCCACTCCGGTGGCCTTTGCTTTTTGAGGGCCGGGCAGTACGCTCCTCTCCCTCGGGAGGAGCCATGACGAAGACCGTAATCGCCGCAGCGCTGGCGCTCGCCGCGCTGCCTTCCTACGCGCAGGACGCCGGGGGCCGCAACCTGGCGGCCGCGTGCGCCATCTGCCACGGCACCCAGGGCAAGCCTGCGGGCGGAGCGCCGGTGATCCCGCTCGCCGGGCTGCCGCGCGACCACATCGCCTCGCAGATGCGCGCGTTCCGCGACGGCACGCGGCCGGCCACGGTGATGCACCAGATCGCCAAGGGCTACAACGACCAGCAGATCGACGCCATGGCGGCGTGGTTCGCCGCGCAGAAAAGGTAACGGCCATGAAACGACGCGATTTCCTCAAGCTGGCAGGCGCGGTATCGCTCACCGGCTGCGCGACGACGGCAGCGCCGTCCAAGGCGCGTGTGGTGGTGATCGGCGGCGGCTTCGGCGGCGCCACCGCCGCCAAATACCTGCGCCTGTGGGACCCGTCGATCGACGTGGTGTTGGTGGAGCGCGACGCGCAGTTCGTCTCCTGCCCGATCTCCAACCTGGTGCTGGCGGGCTATTCCAGCATGGCGGACATCACCCATGGCTACGATGGGCTGCGGCGCCACGGCGTGCAGCTGGTGCGCGACGAGGTCACGGCGATCGACGCGGCGAAGAAAAGCGTGCGCCTGGCACGCGGCGGGGAGATCGCCTACGAGCGCCTGATCGTATCGCCGGGCATCGACTTCACGTTCGGCGAGGTCCAGGGCTACGACGCCGCGATGGCGGCCGGTTCCGTGCTGCACGCCTGGAAGGCGGGCCCGCAGACCGTCGCGCTGCGCCAGCAGCTCGAGCGGATGCGCGACGGCGGCGTGTACGTGCTTTCCATTCCCATGGCCCCCTACCGCTGCCCGCCGGGCCCCTACGAGCGCATCAGCATGGTGGCGGCGTACTTCAAGCAGGCGAAGCCGCGCTCGAAGGTGCTGGTGCTCGACGCCAACCCGGACGTGACCTCCAAGGCGGGACTCTTCAAGCGCGCGTGGGCCGACCTCTACAAGGACATCATCGAGTACCGGCCCAATGCGAAAGTGGTGGCCGTCGAAACCGGCGCCGTGCGCACCGACTTCGACACGGTGAAAGGCGACGTGCTCAACGTCGTGCCGCCGCACCGCGCCGGCGACATCGCCGCGAAGAGCGGACTCATCACCACCAACAACCGCTGGTGCGACGTCGACTGGCGCACGATGGAATCGAAGGCGGTGCCGGGCGTGCACGTGCTCGGCGACGCGACCCTGTCGGCGCCGGGCATGCCGAAGTCGGGCAGCATGGCCAACAACCACGCCAAGATCGCCGCCGCGGCGATCGTCGAGCTGCTGAACGGCCGCAGCCCGCAGCCGGTGAAGATCATCAATACCTGCTACAGCTTCGTCGGCGAGAAGGAGGCGATCCGCGTCTCGTCGGTGCACGAGTGGGACGGCAGCATGCTGCAGCCGGTGAAGGGCTCGGGCGGCGTGTCCGCCGCGCGCAGC
>DASSPL010000181.1:0-9158 GCA_035699685.1 Burkholderiales bacterium
ACCAGCGCCGCGCCGGCGAGCTGCACCGGCGCGAGCGCCTGGTCGAGGATCAGCGCGGCGAGCACGATCGCCGCCACCGGCTCCAGGTTCATGAAGAATCCGGCGCGCGCCGCGCCGAGCTGCCCGCTCGCCCAGAAGAGCCCGATCATCCCGAAGGCGTAGAAGAACGGCACGCCTGCCACGCCGAGCCAGCCGCTCGTGCGGCCGGGCAGCTGGATGTCGCGCGTGACCAGGCAGGCGGTGACGAACACCGCCGCCGACACCAGCGTCATGTAGAGCGTCGGCACCTGCGTGTCGCGGCCGGCGAAGAAGCGGCCCATCAGCAGGTACACGACGGACCACGCGAAGGACGCGCCGAGCGCGAGCCATACGCCCTTCGCCTGGGCCGCGGTGAAGTCCACGTTCAGAGCGAGCGCCACTCCGCCGAACGCGGCGGCGAGGCCGGCGAGCGTGGTCCAGCGGAAGCGCTCGGTGCCCAGGGCCCAGCTCGCCAGCGCGACGACGGCGGGCCACAGGTAGAAGATCAGCACCACCAGCGGCACCGGAATTTCCGCCATCGCCGCATTCACCAGGTAATTGTTGAGGCAGAGCGGCAGGCCGAGGACCAGGGCGATGAGCCGCTCGCGCGGCGCGAGGCGCAGGCTCACGGCCATGAGGCGGAAGTAGGCGACGAAGACCAGCACCGTGCCGAGGGTTCGCAGCGTGACCACGGTGAGCGGGTTGGCGCCCGCCTGCAGCGCGAGGCCGGTGCAGATCCCGACCATCGCGAACGAGACCGCGAAGCCCAGCAGGTGCAGCGGCGTGGCGCGCCGGGTCAACGGCGCAGCAGGAAGAGCGGCGCGGCCAGCACGCCCTGCACGACCGCCGAGATGCCGTAGAGCAGCGCGGCGGCGGTCGCCTGGTCGGCCGTCACCGCGAGCGCGCCGAGCACGACCACCGCGGAGAGCTCGCGCGCGCCGAAGCCGCCCCAGCCGAGCGGCAGCGCGCCCATGATGAAGATCGGCGCCGCAGCCGCCAGCATCACCGGGTAGGGGAGCTGCACGCCGGCCGCGATGCCGAAAAGCCAGAGCGCCGCGGCCGAGAACACCTGCACCAGCACCGAGAGCCAGATCGAGCCGAGCACCGGCCCGCCGGACTGCAGCGCTTCGCGGCGGCCTTTCTCCCAGCGGGCAAGCGGCAGCGGCACCCACGGCAGCAGCAGAGCCGCGACCAGCCCCGCAAAGTAGAAGGCGACCGGGCCCTCCACCACGAGAAGCCGCAGCGCCACGGCACCGATCAGCGCGAGGAGCGACATCGCGCACAGCACCCACAGCCCCGAGAGGCGATCGAGCAGCACCGAGAGCCCCGAGCGCAGCAGCGGGTTGCCGGACTTGGCCAGCTCGTAGCCGCGCAGCAGGTCGCCCGATACCGTGGCGCCGGGCAGCAGCACGTTCATCGTCATGCCGCGGAAGTAGCTGGCGACGGCATGGCGGAGCGGCGCGGCCAGCCCGAGGCCGCGGGCGATCGCGGCCCAGCGCGCCGCGGAGATGACATTCGAGACGATGGACGCCGCGAGGCCGATCGCGAACCATCGCCCATCGACCGCCTGGAGCTGGATTTTCAGCGCCTCCGGGTCGGCATACCAGATGACCGCGGCGAGCAGGACGAGACCCGCCGCGATGCGCAGCGCTGTCTTCAGGGCCCGGATTTCCGCGGCTGGCGCCGCAGCAGGTACTGCGGGCGGCCTTGCGGCTCGTGATAGATGCGCGTGAGGAGCTCGCCGATCAGGCCGGTGGCGATGAGCTGCACGCCGAGGAGGGCGAGCAGCACGCCGAGCAGCAGCAGCGGCCGGCCGCCGATGTCGTGGCCGAGGAAGAGCTTCTCGCAGGCGAGCCAGGCGAGGATCAGGAAGCCGGCGGCGCCGAAGGCGAGGCCGACGCCGCCGAAGGCCTGCAGCGGCCGGTGCAGGAAGCGCATCAGGAACTTGATCCAGAGGAGGTCGAGCAGCACGCGGAAGGTGCGATCGATGCCGTACTTCGACACCCCCCGGGTACGCGCGTGGTGGCGCACCGGCACCTCGACGATCCGGGCGCCCACCTCGGCGGCGAGCGCGGGGATGAAGCGGTGCAGCTCGCCATAGAGCCGCAAGCCGCGGATGACATCGGCCCGATACAGCTTCAGGGCGCAGCCATAGTCATGCAGCTGGACGCCGGTGACCTTCGAGATGAGCGCGTTGGCGGCCATCGAGGGCAGCTTGCGCGACACCGTGCGGTCCTGGCGGTCCTTGCGCCAGCCGGAGATCACGTCGACCTCCGGCCTTTTTTCCAGCAGCTCCAGCAGCTGCGGAATGTCGTCGGGGTCGTTCTGCAGGTCGCCGTCGAGCGTGACGACGATCTCGCCCTGCGCCGCGTCGAATCCGGCCTGCAGCGCGGCCGACTGTCCGTAGTTGCGGATCAGGTACAGGGGCTTCAGCCACGGCCGGGTCGCGGCGAGCGCCTCGAGCGCGGCGGCGGTCTTGTCGCGCGAGCCGTCGTCGATGCAGATCAGCTCGAAGCTGCGCCCTGACTTCGACAGCGCCGCGCCGACGCGCTCGACCAGCTCGCCGACGTTCGCCTCCTCGTTGTAGACCGGGATGACGATCGAGACCTGCAAGGGGGCGTTATGCGGCAGCACGCTTCAGTCTAGCCCCCGCTGCCGCGAGGCAGCAAATGCCGATGGCACGCTGGAAGAGGTCGGCCTGCGGATAACCGCTTTTGGCATGGCCGATGACGAGCCACAGCGCGCACGCGGCGAGGAACAGCGCGATGAGCCACTGCACCCACGGTTTCGCGCCGAAGCCCAGCGTCTTCGCTCCCAGGTGAATCCCCGCAGCGGCCGCGAGCCATCCGCCAAACGCCCCGGCCAGGATGTCGAGCGGCCAGTGCACGCCGACGACGGCGCGCGAAAGCGCGGCGACCAGCGCTACGGACAGAATAATTGCGTACCGGGTACGGAATTGCTGGAAGCCCAGGGCGTAGAGGCCGCCGATGGCGAAGGCGGTGGTGGCATGCCCGGAGGGGAACGTGTGCGCCTTGTAGGCCGGGCCGATGACCTGCACGTCGGGGAGAACGGCCGGCGGCCGCGGCATGTCGAACAGCGGCTTCAGGCCGTGCACCCACAGCGTGCCGAGCAGCGCGACGAAGACGAACGCCCAGAGGAGATCCGGGCGCCGCCGCCACAAGGGCAGGCAGAGGGCGAACGCGACCACGGTATCGCCGAGGATGGTGATGTTGGCCCACAGCACCTCGCTGGTGCCCAGCCGGTTGAGGACGGAAAAGGCCGCGCGGTTGGCATCGAGGCCCCACAGGACTGCAAACGCCAGAGCGCAGGTGACCGGCACCGACCATACCGGCCAGTGCTTCAAGCGCGGATTCTCGCGAGGATGATGCCGCGCTTCGAATACAGCACGTCATACGAGAGGCTGCGCGGCAGGTCCGGCATGCGGCTCACCTTGGTGACGATGACGTCGCCGGGGCGCGGGTCGCGGCTCGGCGTGGGGGCGCCGCGATACACGCTGAAGCTCGGCGCGTTCAGGCGCCACATCACGCAGTCGAGGCCGCGCTCGCGGCAGAGGAGGGCGGCTTCCTTGACCGCCGACTGCTGCGCGAAACCGGCGATCGGCACGACCAGCGTGGCGAGCGAGACCACGGCCGCAAGCCCGAACACGACCAGCTTGCGCGGCAGCGGCGTGCGCTTCTCCTTCATGGCATAGAGCACGACGGCGCTCATCACCGCGAGGTAGGCAAAGTAGCCGGTATCGAACTGCGCCAGCGCGGCGCCGAGCGCCTGGCGGGCGGACTCGTCGGTGACGCGCTTCACCGCCTCGTTGACGGCGTAGGGCAGGAGGATCAGTCCGACGAAGAAGGCCAGCACGGGGGCCAGGGCCCAAGCGCTGCTTCTCATGTCCGCGCCGTGCACGGCCATCAGGATGGCGAGTCCGGTGTATCCGTAGAGGATGTAATGCGGCAGCTTGGTCCCGGAGAACGAAAAGAAGACGAAGACGAAGGCGAACCAGATCAGCAGGTAGGCCTGCAGGTCGTCGCGCCAGATTTCCCGGATGCGCCGTCCCGCCGGGAAGAGGAGCGCCGTGAACGGCAGCGACAGGGCGAGCAGCCAGGGGAAGTAGTAGACCAGGCTGCCGGCGTGCCCGGACACCGGCCCGGAGAAGCGGCCGACGTTGTGCTTCATGATGAAGCCGTCGATGAAGCCGCGGCCTTCCTTCAGGAGGATGACGATGTACCAGGGCGCCGCGATGGCGATCAGCAGGAGCAGCGCCCGCCAGTCGAAGACGGCGCGCGCCCAGGTGCGCCAGTCTCTTTTCAGGACGCAGTAGATGAACGTGCTCGCCAGGGGCACCAGGATGGCGACCGGCCCCTTCGCCAGCAGGCCGAGGCCGATCGCCGCGTGCGTGGCATAGAGCCAGCGGCGCTCGCCGGTCGACAGGTGCAGGTACGCCGAGAACATCGTCGCGGCGATGAGCAAGTTGAGCAGCGCGTCCGCGGTAGCGGCGCGGCCGATGATGAACACGCCGAGCGAGGTGGCCAGCACCACGGCGGCCAGCGCGGCGCGCTCGGCGCCGTAGAAGCGCCGGGCGAAGAAATACGTCAGCGCCGCCCAGGCGCTCGCGCACAGCGCCGAGGGCAGGCGGAAGGCCCATTCGGTCGGGCCGAGAAGCAGTACGGCCGCGGCCTGCAGCCAGTACACCAGGATCGGCTTGTCGTACCGGGGCTGGCCGTTCAGGTAGGTCGACAGGAAGTCGCCGCGCTGGAACATCTCCAGCGTGGCCTGGCTGAACGCGCCTTCGTCGACGTCGAACAGCGGCGCCGCGCCCAGCATCCAGAAAAAGCTGGCCGCGACCGCCGCAGCGGCCAGCCATCGCGCCCCGGTGCCCATGGGGCGCGGATTCTAAGGACTTACGCTACCGCGTGCGCTTTGAGACGGCACTCGACCCTGCGAACCCCGGGGAGGGCGCGCAGCGCGCGCACGACCTTGCGCACCTCGGGCTCGCCCGCGGGCCCGGTCAGCATCACCCGGCCCTCGTGGACCTCGATGTTGACCGATCCCGGGTGCTCCATCAGCTCGTCGAGCTTCAGGCGGACCTTGGTGATGAGCGCGTCGTCGTCCACCGGCGGGTGGAGCGGCTTGCGGAAAACATAGGCCGCGACGCCAATCGCGGCACCGATCAGGAGGAGTCTCATGCCGGGGATGCAGGCAATGATCGTACCCTCCGTCCGGCGTTGTAACTCCTACAGCGGCTTTTCTGCTCTCCATGTTTTCGATCATGGGCGCCGCCGCGGACCGCCTGGTCGTCGCGTCCGGGCGGAGCGTCACGCTGGTCAACGCGGCGGATCCGTCGCTGCGGGTGGTCCTGACCGCGCCTGCCGACCGGCCGCTCGACGTGAGCGCGCTGATCGGCGGCATGCGCGCCTCCGAGATCTATTCGCTCGCTACCCGCATGCCGACGCGGCGGGCGAACGCCCTAGTGCGCGTCGCCGGCGGGGCCGATGTTGCAGGGCGGCGTCATCGTGGTGGACCGGGGCGCGGTGGCGCAGTCCAAAGGTAATCCCATGGAAAGCGCGCTGCGGCGCATGGAGGAGCCGCCGATCAAGGGCCCCGTCAACCTCGTCGGCGCGCCGCCCGGCGCCCTGTTCCTGCCCACGGGTATCAGGATCAGATAGGGGTTTGGTACCATGGCTTCCATTCGGAGGAAGCCATGTTCGGACGCCTGCACCACATCGCCTACCGCTGCCGCGACGCGCAGCGCACCGTGGATTTCTATACCAAGGTCGTCGGCCTGAAGTACGTCGCCGGCCTCGTGCCGCCGGAGAACTCGAAGCCCTCCTGGCCGCTGAACGAGCCCGGCCAGCCGGCGCGCAAGGTGGTCGAGAAGGAATCCGACTCGATCCACATCTTCTTCGAGCTGGGCGACGGCAGCTACCTCGCCTTCTTCGACGTGCCCGGCGCGCAGGACGACGCCGGCGACCCGACGCCGTGGTGGGTGAAGCACATCGCCTTCGAGGTCGAGGACATGAAGGCGCTGCTCGAGGGCAAGGCGCGGCTCGAAGCGCACGGCGTGCAGGTGCTCGGGCCCAAGGACCACGGCATGTGCCAGTCCATCTACTTCATGGACCCCGACGGCCACCGCCTGGAAATGACCATCCGCACCGAGCAGCCGGACACCTGGCAGAAGCTCGAGAGCAAGGCGCAGGGCGAGCTCGCGAAGTGGAACGAGCTCAAGAAGCGCAAGTACGGCTACAAGCCGCAGCCGGCGAAGGGCAACATCCCGGCGATGCCCGAAGACAGCACCATCATCAACGCTTAGGTGGGAGCCGCCTTCGGTCGCCTCGTCGCGATCGACGTAAGACCGGGCAGCGCCGCCGACAGCCAGAGCGGCCTCAACCTCCTCAAGCCGACGATCTACGGACGCCTTGCCGCGGAAGGCTGCGGCAAGGACGTCGCGTTCGTCGTCATCCATCCGTCGAGCAACTTCTTCGGCCATTACCTGCTCGCGCCGCTCGAGCGGCGCGGCCGCGCCATCCTCGCGCTCAACACGCGCTTCGCCGGGAACGACGCCACGCTCACGATGGAGCGCTGCATCCAGGATCTCGGCGCCGGCATCGCGTTCCTCAGATCCCAGGGCTACAGGCGCGTCGTCCTGATCGGCAACTCCGGCGGCGGCTCGCTCGCCGCCTTCTACCAGTCGCAGGCCGAGCGGCTGACCATCGCCGACACGCCCGATGGTCGTGCGTTCGAAATCTCGAAGGAAGACTTGCCGCCTGTGGACGGCCTCGCCCTGTGCGCTGCCCACCCCGGCCGCGCCCAGGTGCTGACCGACTGGCTCGATCCCTCGGTGATCGACGAATCGGACATGCTCGCCGCCGATCCCGAGCTCGACATGTTCAATCCGCGCAACGGCCCGCCCTTCACGAAGGACTGGCTGCAGCGCTACCGGGCGGCCCAGGTCGCGCGCAACGAGCGCATCACCGACTGGGCGCTCGCCCGCATCCGCGCCTTCGATGCCAACCCGGATCCCGAGGCGCCGAAGGATGCGGCGTTCCTGGTCTTTCGCACGGCGGCCGACCCGCGCTTCGTCGACCTGACGCTCGATCCGAGCGATCGCAAGGGCGGCACGACGCGCGGCAGCGCGCGCGCGTCGAACTACGGCACCTTGCACACCGGCCGCATCTGCAGCCTGCGCTCCTGGCTTTCGCAATGGAGCGTGCGTCTTTCGCGCGCCGACGGCCCGAAGTGCCTGGCGCGCACCAGCGTGCCGGTGCTCTCGGTGCTCTATAGCGCCGACGCGGTCGTGTTCCCGAGCCAGGTCGCGCTGTGGAAGCAGGCCGCGGGCAGCCGCTGCAAGGAGTACACGCTGAAAGGCGCGACGCACCATCTGGCGGGCCAGGCCCAGCTCGTGGAGGAGCTCGCCGACCTTCTCGTCAACTGGGCGGCGGAGCTATGAAAGCACTGATGATTGTTCTGCTGTTGATCGGGCAGAGCGCGTTCGCGCAGTCCTACCCGAGCAAGCCGATCCGGCTGCTGCTGACCTTCTCCTCCGGCGGCCAGGCCGACATCCTGGCGCGCACCGTGACCGAGAAGATGCGCGGCTCGCTCGGCCAGCCGGTGCTCGTCGAGGCGCGGCCGGGGGCCGGCGGCAACCTCGCGATGGAAGCCGTGGCCAAGGCGCCGCCCGACGGCTATACGCTGGTGTTCGGCACGCCGGCCGTGGCGATCAACGGCCGGCTGTACAAGCAGCTCGCCTACGATCCGCTGAAGGACCTTGCGCCGCTCTCGCTGGCGGCGTGGGGACCGTACATCGTCTACGCGAGCGGCGCGCTGCCGGTGAGCTCGATGAGCGAGCTGATCGCGATGGCGAAGGCGAAGCCGGGCGAATTGAACTACGCCTCGGTCGGAGTCGGCAGCGGCACGCACCTCGCCACGGTGCTCTTCACCCTCGCCGCCGGCGTGCAGATGACGCACGTGCCGTACAAGGGCATCCAGCAGGTCGCGCCCGACCTGGTGTCGGGCGGCGTGCACCTCACCTTCAACGCCTTCGGTCCGCTCGCGCAGTTCGTGAACAGCGGGCGCGTCAAGATGCTCGCCACCACCGCGCCGCGGCGCATCCCCCAGCTGCCCGACCTGCCGACCATCGCCGAGTCCGGCGTGCCCGGCTTCGAGGCCGCGGGCTGGTACGGCTTCTTCACCACCGCCGGCACGCCGCGCGACGTGCTGCAGAAGCTGAACGGCGCCATCGTCGCCGCGGTCGGCGACAAGGAAATCTCCGAGCGCATCGAGAAGATGGGGCTCGTGCCCGCGCCGCAATCGCTCGACGAGGCGTCGCGCTTCGTGCGCGCCGAGGCCGAGAAGTGGGGCCGCGCCGTGACGGCTTCCGGCGCGACCGCCGACTAAGTCCGTACCCGGTACAGAACTATTTGCCGTCGTAGGCGCGCTTCAGCGCCGCGATGTCCAGTTTCTTCATCTCGAGCATGGCGCTCATCGCGCGCTCCGACCTGGGCGTCGCCTCGCCCTTGAACATGTCGTCCATCATCGCCGGCACGACCTGCCACGACAGGCCGTAGCGGTCCTTAAGCCAGCCGCACTGCTGGGCCTGCGGGTCGCCGCCGGCGACGAGCTTCTCCCAGTAGAAGTCGATCTCCTTCTGCGTCTCGCAGCGCACCTGCAGCGAGATCGCCTCGTTGAACTTAAACATCGGTCCGCCGTTTAGCGCGGTGAACGACTGGCCGTCGAGCTCGAACGCGACGACCATCACCGAGCCCGCCGGGCGGCCGTGGATGTCCTGGCCGGCCTTGCCAAAGCGAGCAACGCTGTTGATGCGCGAGTTGGGGAAGATGCCGGTATAGAACTGCGCCGCCTCCTCGGCCTGGTCGTCGAACCACAGGCAGGGGCTAATGCGTTGAATTTTCATGGTGTCTCCTAGAAAGTGATCCCTCTAGTCGCACGGGCAAGCGATCTTTCGACATTGCCGCGCGTCGTGGAACCAGAGCGCCAGCAGCACCTCGCCCGGATGCTGCGGTGACGTCTGGTCGAAAAGCGCGAAGCACTCTTCCAGGTGCTGCGTGTGGTAGGCGCGGTGCGGCTCGCCGTACTGCTTGCCGTCAGTCGAATTTGAGCTTCGCTTCGCG
>DASSPL010000182.1:0-2090 GCA_035699685.1 Burkholderiales bacterium
CAGGATCGCGGCGGCCATCGCCGCCATCACCGGCATCTGCATCTGCTGCTGCTGGCCGAACATGCGGGCGATGTGGCGCTGGCTGACGTGCGCGATTTCATGCGCCATCACCGAGGCGAGCTCGGACTCGGTCTCGGCCGCCGTGATGAGCCCGGTGTTCACGCCGACGAAGCCGCCGGGCAGGGCGAACGCGTTGATGGTGTGGTCGCGCATGCCGAAGAACTCGAAATCCTGGCGCGCGGCGGCGCGCGTCTGGGTCAGGCGCGCGCCGAGGCCGTTCAGGTAATCGTTGATCTCGGGATCGTCGACGTAGCTCGGGTCGCGAAAGCGGATGTCGCGCACGATGCTCTCGCCCAGGCGCCGCTCGACCTGCGGCGACAGCGCGAGGTCGCCGCCGCCGAGCTCGGGCAGCGACTGCCCGAACGCACGCGGTGCGAGCGCCAGGCACAGCAGCGTGAACAGGGCCGCGACACGCATCTGGCTATCATATCCCCCTGCCATGCCCCCTTCCGTTAAGAAGCTGACCCACTTCGACGCGCGCGGCGCAGTCCATATGGTCGATGTGGGCACCAAGCCCAGTACACACCGGGTCGCCGTCGCCTCCGGAGCGATCCGCATGCGCCCGGCGACGCTCGCCATGATCCTCTCCGGAAGAGCCAAGAAAGGCGACGTCCTCGGCGTCGCGCGCCTGGCGGCCATCCAGGCAGCGAAGCGCACCGCGGAGCTGATTCCGCTCGCGCATCCGCTGGCGCTGTCGCGCGTCGCGGTCGAGCTCGCGCCGCAGAAGCGGCCGGCCGCGGTGCGCATCGACGTGCGCGTCGAGTGCCGCGGGCCGACGGGTGTGGAGATGGAGGCGCTCACCGCGGCGGCGGTGGGGCTGCTCACCGTCTACGACATGGTCAAAGCCGTCGATCGTGGAATGAGCATATGCGATGTCCGGCTCGAGGAAAAAAGCGGAGGCCGCTCAGGGGTATTCCGCCGCGGGGGCCGCTAAAATAGCGCCCTTCGAAGGGAGAAGCCGATGAACAGCATCCGTCGAGCGCTCGTCGCCGCGCTCGCTTTCAGCGTCCTGAAGCCGCTCGCCGCGCTCGCGGCCTGGAACAAGGACGCGTTTGGCGCGAAGACGCCGGCCGACGCGCTGAAGAGCCTCGGCATGCCGTCGACCACGCCGAGCCGGGACATCGCCATCGAGGCGCCGCAGATCGCCGAGAACGGCGCGGTGGTGCCGATCGAGGTGTCGAGCGCCATTCCCGGCACCACGGCGCTCGTCGTGCTGATCGAGAAGAATCCGTTCCCGCTCGCCGCGCGCTTCGACTTCAAGGACGGCGCCCTGCCCTTCGTCAAGATCAACGTGAAGATGGGCGAGACCTCCGACGTGCGCGTCATCGCCGAGGCCGGCGGGCGCCATTACGTGGCCACCAAGGAGATCAAGGTGACCATCGGCGGCTGCGGCGGATAAAGGAAGGAGAGCTGACATGGCAGGACCGATGAAAATGCGCGCGAGCCTCGGCCAGGGGTTCACCGACGTGCGCGTGCTGATGACCCACCCGATGGAGACCGGCCAGCGCAAGGACTCCGACGGCAAGATCATTCCGCTGCACTTCATCCAGACCGTCACCGTCAAGGTGAACGGCAAGACGGTGGTCGAAGGCCAGGTGAGCCAGGCGGTGTCGCGCAACCCGGTGTTCTCGTTCCGCCTCAAGGGCGGCGCCAAGGGCGACAAGATCGAGGTCAGCTGGCTCGACAACAAGGGCGAGACCAATCGCACGGAGACGGCGGTAGCGTGAAGGCGCTGGTCTTCTGGCTCGCGCTCACGGGCCTCGCGCATGCACAGGATGCGCGCCAGGAAATCCAGCGCTACCAGAAGATGATCGCCGAGGGCTCGCCGGTGGAGCTCTTCGAGCTGCAGGGCGAGGAGCTGTGGAAGAAGGCGCAGGGGCCGAAGAAGACGTCGCTCGAGAAATGCGACCTCGGCCTCGGACCCGGCGTCCTCAAGGGCGCCTATGCCCGGCTGCCCCGCTACTTCGCCGACGCCGACCGCGTGATGGACCTCGAGACGCGGCTCGTGCACTGCATGACCACCCTGCAGG
>DASSPL010000183.1:0-4498 GCA_035699685.1 Burkholderiales bacterium
CGGCGCGCAGCGTCGCCGGCGCGAGCGGCAACCGCATCCGCATCGGCGCCGGGCCGGTCACCAACGGCGGCGACCTCACCGACCTGGTGGTCGCCTTCAACGAGCAGGTGCTGCTCGGGCGCGTGCGCGCCGGCGAGCTCAAGCCCGGCTGCACCATCCTGCTGGAATCGATGTGGCGCGAGCACAAGGACCTCGCCATCAGGACGAGCTACGCCGAGACCGTGGCCAGGCTGATCGCCGCCGGCTACCGCGTGCGCGAGATCCCGATGGACGCCGAGTGCCGCAGGCTGGGCCTCTCGCCCGAGCGCGGCAAGAACATGTTCGTGCTCGGCATGCTGTGCAGCATCTACAGCCTGGAGCTCGCGCGCGGGCGCGAGCAGATCGCGCTCACCTTCGGCAAGAAGGACAGCAAGGTGATCGAGGCCAACGTCAGGCTGCTGGAAGCCGGCTTCGCCTGGGCCGAGGCCAACCTCGAGTTCAAGTACGCCATCCCGGCCGCGCCGCCCACCGAGGCGAAGATCGTGGTGAATGGCAACACCGCGCTCGCGCTCGGCGTGCTCGCCTCCGGCATGGAAATCTGCGCGATGTACCCGATCACGCCGGCCACCTCGGCGTCGCACTACCTTTCCGACGTGTTCGAGAAGGTGGGCGGCGTCGTGCACCAGGCCGAGGACGAGATCGCCGCATGCACGTTCGCCATTGGCGCCTCCTACGCGGGCAAATGCGCCGTGACCATCACCTCGGGTCCGGGCTATTCGCTCAAGCAGGAGGCGATTGGTCTCGCCGTCATGGCCGAGATCCCTCTGGTGGTGGTGAACGTGCAGCGCGGCGGCCCGAGCACCGGCCAGCCGACCAAGGCCGAGCAGGGCGACCTGCTGACGGCGATGTTCGGCAGCCACGGCGACGCGCCGAAGGTTGTGATGGCCGCGGCGACGATCGAGGACTGCTTCTACTCGGTGATCACCGCCCGCAAGATCGCCGAGACCTTCAACATGGTCGTCGTCGTGCTCACCGACGCGAACCTCGCCACCTCGCAGCAGCCGTTCCCGCGCCCGAGGTTCGACCCGGCGTGGATCGCGCCGCCCGCCGACCAGAGCGCGGTGCCCGAGGGCATGCAGCCCTATGACTGGGAAGCGGCCACCGGCCTCGCCCGCCGCTTCATCCCGGGCCAGCCGCGCGGCATGCACGCGCTCACCGGCCTCGCGCACGACCGCGCGAGCCACGTGGCCTACGACCCTCAGATCAACGAAGAGGGCATGCACTTCAGGAGCCTGAAGCTCGCCGCGCTGGCGAAGACGCTGAAGCCGGCGCCGATCCACGGCGACCCGGAAGGCGACCTGCTGGTCATCGGCTGGGGCAGCACCAAGGGCACCATCGAGGAAGCCGTCGATGCGCTGCGCGCCGACGGCAGGAAGGTCTCCTCGATGCACCTGCGCTTCCTGCAGCCGCTGCCTCCGGGCATCGGCGAGGCGATGAAGCGCTTTCGCAGGGTGATGACGGTCGAGGGCAACTGGTGCGACCGCCCGCAGGACGCGCTGATCGACGAGAACAACCGCCGCTACTCGGCGCTCGCCATGCTGCTCCGCTCGCGCTACCTGGTGAACGTCGACTGCTGGAGCGAGGTGCGCGGCCAGCCGATCAAGCCGTCGAGCATCGTCAAGGTGGTTCTCTCGAAACTGGATTCGCCGGAAGAAGCGCTGACCTCATGACCCATGCCACCGAATGCCTGCTGCGCCTGCACGACGAGCGCTTCGAGCTCGAGGACTACCAGAGCGGCGTGCCGCGCTGGTGCTCCGGCTGCGGCGACAACGCCATCCTCGCCGCGGTGCAGAAGCTGTGCCGCGACGAATCGCTGCACCCCGAGAAGACGGTGTTCGTCTCGGGCATCGGCTGCTCGAGCCGCTTCCCGCACTACATGAAGACCTACGGCTTCCACGGCATCCACGGCCGCGCGCTGCCGGTCGCCGAGGGCATCCGCATGGCGCGGCCGGACCTCAACGTGTTCGTCAACACCGGCGACGGCGACTGCTGCTCGATCGGCGCGGCGCACTGGATCCACGCGGTGCGCTACAACATGAACCTGACGGTGCTGCTGCACGACAACGAGATCTACGGGCTGACGAAGAAGCAGGCCTCGCCCACCTCGCCGCGCGGCACGCGCAGCAACACCACGCCGCGCGGCTCCTACCTCGAGGGGCTGAACCCGCTCACGGTGACCCTCGGCATCCAGAACGTGTCGTTCGTGGCGCAGGCGGTCGACTGGATCCCCGAGGTGCTCTACCAGGTGATCCGCGCCGCGTTCCACCACAAGGGCCTGTCGTTCGTGCGCATCCTGCAGCGCTGCCCGGAATGGCTGCCGGACCACTTCGAGCCCTTCGTCAAGGACCCGAAGCGCACCCAGCTCCTGATGCACGAGGGCTTCAAGCTCTCGGACGGCATCACGCGCACCTACAGCAACCAGCGCAGCCACGATCCGTCGAACCTGGCGGCGGCGCGCGAGGTGGCCTCGCAGCTCGAGCCGATCCCGGTCGGCATCCTCTACCACGACCCGAAAGTGCCCTGCTACGAGGACCTGCGCCGCTCGACCAAGCTGCGCACCGCCGACTACATCCGCAGCGGGCTGGAAGCCGAATTCGACAAGTTCACCGTCTGGCCGCAGGCAAGTTGATATGCACTCCGAACTGAACGCGCAGCTCGCCTTCCACCTCACCGGACTGAGAAGCGCCGAAGCCGTGGCGCCGCTCGACGGCCTGGCGCTGCGCCCCGCGCTGCTCGCGGGATTGCGCGACCTGCACGCCCTGCGCTACGACTTCCCGCTGGTGCTTGCCGAGGATGCGGCCGACGGCGAATTCGCCCGGCCGCTGTCGGCGCTGGTCGACCAGGCGCTGGCGGGCGTGAGCGACGAGCGGATCCGCGCCCACGCGCTGCGGCGCGAAAAGGAAATCCGCGCCGGGCTTGGCGCCTCGCCGGCGCGCGAGCTCGCCGCGCTCTGGAACGTCGCGCCGAAGCTCGCGGCGAATGGCGTGCTCGCCGACTGCGATGCGTCGTTCCCGGCCCGCTTCCTCCATGCCGCGTGGACGTCGGTGCACGCCGCCAAGTCGCGCCGCTTCCACGACGAAGCCGACCGCCTGAAGCAGCAGCTCGCCGATATCGTCGCCGCGGATTTCGTGCACTCGGACGAAGGCCGCACGGCGCAGAGGCTCGAGCCGACGCTCGGCGCCGACTTCGACACCCAGGCCCTGTCACGCCTGCTCGCCACGGCGCTGCCGGAGCGGCGCCTGCCGAGGACGCGGCGCCGCCGGCTGCGCGCGCTGCTCTCGACGCTCATGTCGCAGCGCTTCTTCCCCGGCGAGCGGGCCGGCGCGAAGACCTACGGCTACGTGTTCTATAGCTGCGCCGCGGCGCTGCAGGCGCTGCGCGAGCGGCGCATCGCGACGCTGGAACTCGCCAAGGCGATGGCCGCGGCGCGCCTCGAGGCGCGGGGCGAATACGTCGAAGCGCTGCACGATCCGCTGTTCGGCGAGCTCGGCGAGGCCGCCGTCGACCCGGCACTGGTGCCCGACTACCTGGTATGCCTCAATGCGCGCAACCTCAACATCGCCGCCGAAGCGAGCGGGCTCGCCGAGCTCCTCGCGAGCGGCATGCCGGTGAAGATCCTGGTGCAGCACGACGACATCCTCTCGAGCACCATGGGCCGGCTGTCGTACGCCGCGCAGGCACGGCTCGTCGCCGGCATGGCGCTCGGCCTGAACGACGTCTTCGTCGTGCAGGCCGCCGCCTCGCATCTTTACCCGGTGCGCAACCCGGTGCGCAAGGCGCTCGAGTATCCGGGCGTTGCGCTCTTCAACGTCTTCTCCGGCGCCAACGCGTCGGGCGCGGCACCCTACCTGGTCGCCGCCGCGGCCGCCGAGTCGCGCGCCTTCCCCACCTTCAGCTACGACCCCGCCGCCGGCTTCTCGCTCGATGGCAACCCGCAGCCGGAAGCCGGCTGGCCGCGCCACGAGCTCGCCTACGAGGACGCCGAGCACCAGGCGCAGCGCGAGACGCTCGAATTTACGTTCATGGACTTCGCCGCCGGCGACGCGCGCTACGCCAGCCATTTCGCGGTCGTCGACAAGGTCGGCGAAGGCGTGCCGTCGCTGCGCATGGTGGACTCGGACAACCGGCTGAAGCGGGTCATCGTCTCCGAGCCGCTGGTTCGCGAAAGCGACAAGTGCCTGGCGGCCTGGCGCGCGCTGCAGGCGCGGGTGACACCGGTAGCGCCGGCACCCCAGCCCCAACCGGTCGCAGAAGTACCGAAGCCCGTAGAGGCACCTCCTGCGGCGGAGAAAGCCGCGCCGGCCACCGACGCTCCTTACATCGAGACGCCGCGCTGCACGACCTGCGAGGAGTGCGTGAAGATCAACAACCGCCTGTTCGTCTACAACGCCGACAAGCAGGCCTCGATCGCCGACCCGAAGCTCGGCACCTACAAGGAGCTGGTCGAAGCGGCCGAGCT
>DASSPL010000184.1:0-6460 GCA_035699685.1 Burkholderiales bacterium
TATGAAGAGCCGCTCCCATTCCTTCACCCATTTGTCCTGCTCGTCGAGCACCGTCACCGGGTCGACCATCGTGTAATCGAACTTGCCGAGCTTCGCGTCGACCTTGGTGCTCACCGGCGTGCGGCCCATGCTGGCGAACAGCCCCTGCCCTTCGGGCGACAGCACGAAGTCGACGAAGAGCAGCGCCGCGTGCGGGTGCGGCGCATGGCGGCCGACCGCGATGCCCTGCGCACGGCCGACGACCGGCTTCACCGGCACCCAGTCGATCGGCGCGCCGCGCTTCTTCAGCGATTCGGCGTTGCTGTGGTAGGCCGTCAGGCCGACCGGGATCTCGCCGGCGGCGATCAGCTCGGCGAGCAGCACATGGCCCTTGCGCACGTCGGGCTTCATGTCGGCGAGCCTGCGGAAGTAGCTCATGCCGTCCGCCTGGCCCCACTGCTTGACGAGCGTCGCCATCCACTCGGCGTCGGTCGCCTCGAGGGCGATGCGCCCCTTCCACTTCGGGTCGAGGAACCCGCGGTAGTCGGCCGGGATCTCCTCGCGCTTCACCTTGCCGGTGTTGTAGGCGACGACGAAGAAGTTGACGCGGTCGGGCGCCCACATGCCGTGCTTCGGCATCGCCCCGGGCGGCAGGTCGGCGAGATGCGGCGAATGGAACTCGCTGAACAGCTTCTCGCGCGCCAGCATCTCCATCTCGGGCGCGTTGGTCTCGATGACGTCGAACGCATGCCGGCGGCCGCGGCTCTCGGTCACGGCGCGCTGCACCACCTTCTCGCTGATCGAGCGGAAGATCTCGACCTTGACGCCGGTCTTCTTCTCGAAGGCCTGGCCGAGCGGCCCCGACTCGCTCGGCGCGAGCGACGTGTAGAGCACCACCGTGCCTTCCTTGCGCGCGGCTTCGAGCAGGCGCGCCTCGCGGTCGGCGCCGCGGTAGCGGTAGACGGCGTCGTTCTTGTCCTGCGCTGCAGCGCACGACATCAACGCGAGCGAAAGCACGGCAAACAGCGGGCGCAGCATGGCCTCCTCCGAAAATTATTCTAAGATTAAATCCCCGGCCGGGAACACGGTTCCACATACCAGAAAGCGTCTCAGGAAGCCTTCGTGTCGACCAAGACGACCACCGCGGTCACGCACTACCACATCCAGAAGAAGCGCCGCGCGGAGTTCATCGAGGAGTGGCGCAAGAACCGCCGCACGGTGATCCGCAAGGAGGACGTGGTGCTCAAGCCGACGGCGCGCGGCCTGCGCACCGGCGTCTACATGGGCTGGGACGGCGACTCGCCGACGCGCTGCCTGGACGCGCTGGTGCACGAGATCGATCCCGGCGTCACCACCACCATCCACCGCCACTCGTGGGACGCGCAGACCTTCGTCGTCGAAGGCAGCGGCTGGACCGAGGTCGACGGCGTGCGCTACGACTGGAAGCCGTGGGACGCGATCCACATTCCCGCGTGGAGCTGGCACCGGCACGGCAATGACGGCTCGAAGCCGGCGCGCTTCATGAGCTACTCGTCCGAGCCGATGCTGTGGACGCTCGGCATGTGCGTGATCGAGGACCGCGGGCACGAGCCGGTAAAGAATTTGCCTCCACGCCCCGCCTTCAGCGAAGGCCCGGCCGGGGACGATCCCTACGCGCGCAGGTTGAGGAGGCTGTCGGCGGAGGCGAAGAAGCGCCGCAGCGGCCGCATCCACACGCCCTACGACGAGCAGGACCTGCTCGCCACGCCGCGCGGCACGCGCACCAAGTTCCTGGTCGACCGCGCCATCGGCAGCGAGGCTTCCGGCATCACGCAGGTCATGATCCAGTTCGCGCCCGGCAAGACCCAGTCGCTGCATCGCCACCCGGGCGAAGCCTGGCTCTACGTGGTCGAGGGCCACGGCCATAGCTTCATGGGCACCGCGCCCGACAAGGGCCAGCACTACCGCTGGAAGAAGGGCGATCTCATCATCGTCGACCATTTCCTCTGGCACCAGCACTTCAACGACGACCCGCAGAACCAGGCGCGCCTCGTGCGCGTGCACATGTTCGACTCCATACTCGAGACCATGCGCGCGCTGATGGACCCGATGGTGCTGTTCGAGGAGGCCGAAGACACCCTGCTCTCCATGCAGGAGATCTCGCAGATCGACTGGCCCGACGACAACCGGCCCGAAGGCTGAAAATAGGGACAGTCCCTATTTAAATGGCCCAGCCCACCGCCCTGCCGCCCGGCGTGCTCTCGATGCACGTCCTGCCCGCCGACCACCACGACAAGGACTGGGACGCGATCATCGTCCCGCAGGCGGTCAAAGAACGTCTCCTAAGCCAAGCCCTGCTTACTTTGCGACATGGGAGAAAGCTTTCCCAACTCGCCGGCCTGCCGCACGGCCTGATCGTGCTGGCGGGGCCGCCGGGCACCGGCAAGACCACGCTCGGCCGCGGCCTGGCGCAGGTCGCGGCGCTCGCGCTGGCGCGCGAAGGCGCGACCACGCTGGTCGAGATCAATCCGCACGCCTTCCCGAGCGACATGCTGGGCGAGAGCCAGCGCAACATCATGCGGCTCCTGCAGGACACGATCCCCGAGCTCGCCGCGCGGCGGCCGCACACCGTCGTGCTGATCGACGAGGTGGAGAGCTTCGCGGTGCGGCGCACGAGCGCCTCGTTCGAGACCAACCCGGTCGACGTGCACCGCGCCACCGACGCGGTGATGCTCGGCATCGACGCGATCGCCAGGACCCTGCCCTCGGTGCTGTTCGTCACCACCACCAACTTCATCGACGCGATCGACGACGCCTTCCTGTCGCGCGCCGACCTCGTCATGCACTTCGCGCTGCCGAGCGTCGAGACGATCGCCAGCATCCTGCAGCATTCGCTCGAGGAGCTGTCGGTGCAGTGGCCGGCGCTTCGCCCGCTTTGCTCCAGCCGGAAGGATATCCAGGAGATCGCTGCGCTCTGCGAAGGCTGGAACGGCCGCCAGGTGAGGAAGCTGGTGCTGGCCGCGCTGGCGCAGCGCCTCGAGGTGGCGAAGGATCCGTCGAAGCTGACCTTCGACGACCTGCGCGAGGCGGCGCGCAAGAACGGCGGGGTCGAGTGGGCCGGCGATGCCGCTCCCAAGGCCCGGGACCTGGTCGGCGACGTGCCGGCGGAATTGAAGCACGATCATGACCACGGCCACGGTCACGATCATCATCACCATAAAACGAGGAGGATTCGCTGATGCTCAAGATCGCACTTGCCGCGCTGCTCGCGGCGCTGCCGCTCGCGGCGGCGGCGCAGAATTTCCAGGGCAAGACCGTCACCGTGGTGGTCGGCTACAAGGCCGGCGGCGGCTACGACGCCACCGCCCGCCTGCTTGCCCGCCACCTGCCGAAGTACCTGCCGGGCAAGCCGACGGTGATCGTGCAGAACATGCCGGGCGCGAACAGCATCATCGCCGCGAACCACATCTACAACGTCGCCAAGCCCGACGGCCTGACCATCGGCACCTTCAACCGCAACCTGCCGATCGCGCAGCTCCTGCGCGTCGAGGGCGTGAAGTACGACGTCACCAAGTTCCAGTGGATCGGCTCGGCGGCGAACGAGTCGACCATCCTCGCCATCCGGGCGGACCTGCCGTACAAGAGCTTCGAGGATCTGCGCAAGGCGAAGGAGCCGGTGGTGATCGGCTCCACCGGGCCCGGCGCCAACACGCACGACTTCCCGCTGCTGCTGAAAGAGCTGCTCGGCCTGAACTTCAAGATCGTCAGCGGCTACTCGTCGAGCGCCGACATCATGCTCGCCGTCGAGCGCAAGGAGGTCGACGGCCGCGCCGGCTCGTACACGTCGCTGCGGCCGTTCATCGATCGCGGCCTGGTGCGGCCAATCGTGCGCGCGCGCGCCACCGAGGCGGGCATCGACAAGCTGCCGATGGACGAGAGCTTCGCGCCGAATCCGCGCGCCAAGGCCATCATGGCGCTGCGCTCGGCGCCGGAGCAGGTGGCGCGCCCCTACGTGCTGCCGCCCGCCACGCCCGCGGAGATCGTCAAGGTGTGGCGCGAGGCGTTCTCCAAGGTGGTCAACGACAAGGAGCTCGAGGCCGAGCAGAAGAAGGCGAAGGTCGACCTCGAGTACCTGCCCGGCGACCAGGCGCAGCGCATCCTCGTCGACGTGCTCAACCAGCCGAAGGAGATCGTCGAGGAGTTCAGCAAGTACATCAAGTTCGGCGAATGAGCTTTTTCTGCCGCCCCCCTGTCAAGGGGGGAAGCGAACGCAGTGAGCGGGGGGTTTGGGTTTTCGAGATAAATGGTGACTGTCACCATTTAGAAGCAACGCCTCGCCTGTGATCGAAGCCCTCCTCGAAGGGCTCGCGCTCGTCCTGCAGTGGAAGGCGCTCGGCTTCATGATGCTGGGCGTGCTGCTCGGCTTCTGGGTCGGGCTGCTGCCGGGGCTCGGCGGAGCGACGACGCTCGCGCTGATGCTGCCGTTCATCTACAACATGCAGCCGGTCGAGGCGTTCGCCTTCCTGCTCGGCATGCACGCCGTCGTGGCGACGACCGGCGATATCACCTCGGTGCTCTTCGGCGTGCCGGGCGAGGCGGCGAGCGCGGCGACGATCCTCGACGGGCACGCGATGGCGAAGAAGGGCGAAGCCGGCCGCGCGCTCGGCGCGGCGCTCGCCTCCTCGCTGCTGGGAGCGATCGTCGGCGCGCTGGCGCTCGCCCTCGCGGTGCCGGTGGTGCGGCCGCTGGTCCTCACGTTCGGCTCGCCGGAGCTTTTCATGCTGGCGATCGTCGGCCTCGCCTTCATCGCCTCGCTCTCGTCGCACGGCGGCCGCGGCATGCTGCGCGGCTTCATGGCCGGGGCGCTGGGGCTCTTCTTCTCCACCGTCGGCCAGGACCCGCAGTCGGGCCAGGCCCGCTACACCTTCGACACGCTCTACCTCTGGCAGGGGCTCGACCTCGTGCCGGTGCTGGTGGGCATCTTCGCCATTCCCGAGATCGTCGAGCTGCTCTCCAAGGGGACCTCGATCGCCGGGCGCCTGCCGGAAGGGAAGCTGTCGAAGGGCGCCTTCGAGGGCGTGAAGGACACCTTCCGCCATTTCTGGCTGACGATCCGCTGCAGCCTGATCGGCACGTTCATCGGCATCATGCCGGGCCTCGGCGGCTCGGTCGCGCAATGGATGGCCTATGGCCACGCCGCGCAGAGCGCGCGCACGGCGGAAGAGAGGAAAGGCTTCGGCCAGGGCGACGTCCGCGGCGTGCTCGGGCCCGGCGCGGCGAACAATTCCAAGGAAGGCGGCTCGCTCATCCCGACGGTCGCGTTCGGCGTCCCGGGGAGCACGGCGATGGCGATCCTGCTCGGCGGCTTCGTGCTGCTCGGCCTCGTGCCCGGGCCGGACATGCTGTCCAAGCACCTGCCGGTCACCTACTCGATGGTGTGGACCATCGTGCTCGCCAACGTGGTGACGGTGCTCGTCTGCTTCATGTTCCTCGACCAGCTGGCGCGCCTCACCACCGTGCGCGGCACGATCCTGATCCCGGTGATCCTGGTGCTGGTCTACATCGGCAGCTATACCTCCAACAACCACTACGGCGACATCGTCGTCACGCTGGTCTTCGGCGCCATCGGCTACATGATGGTGCTCGCCGGCTGGCCGCGCGCGCCGTTCGTGCTGGGACTCGTGCTGGGCAAGATCGCCGAGAACTACCTCTACATCTCGACCGCGCGCTACGGCTGGGACTGGCTGACGCGGCCGGTGGTGCTGGTGCTGGTCGTCATCGCCGTCGCAGTCATCGTCTACCCGCTCTACCAGGCGCGGCGGAAGCGGGCGCATGCATAAGAAGATCTCGCTCGCGCTGGCGGTGCTGGTGATGCTCGCCTCCGGCTACGGCATCTGGGCCGCGAGCGGCTGGCCGTGGAAGGCGGCGCTCTTTCCGCTGGCGATCGGCGTGCCGCTCTTCGCCATGGCGCTCGCCGAAGCGCTCTGGGTGGTGCTCGGCACCACCGAGCAGCCCACGGAGGGAATGGAGCTCGCCGCGCAGGCGCCGGGTCGCGCCGTGATGGTGGGCGGCGCGTGGATGATCGGCTTCTTCCTCGCGATCGTGCTGCTCGGCTTCGCGGTCGCGGTGCCGCTTTTCGTGCTGCTCTACCTCAGGCTGCAGGGGGGTGAAGGATGGGTGCTCTCGGTCGTCATCACGGCAGCGGTGTTCGGCGTGTTCTACGGGCTTTTCGACGCGCTCTTGCACCTGCCCTTTCCGCAGGGCTGGCTCTTCTCCTGGCTGGGGCTTGCCTAGCGCAGCAGACGTACCCTTCCCGCCCGATTCGATTGCTGGTGCCGAATCCCCCGGGGGGCGCCACCGACACGCTGGCGCGCGTCTTCGCACCGAAGCTCGGCGAGGCGCTCGGCCAGCCGGTCATCGTCGACAACCGCCCGGGCTCCAACGGCAACGTCGCCTCCGAGGCGGCGGCGAGGGCGGCGCCGGATGGCCACACCCTGTACCT
>DASSPL010000185.1:0-2371 GCA_035699685.1 Burkholderiales bacterium
CCGGTGTCGGGGCCGGGCTCCGTCGGCATGGAGTACTGCTTCGTGAACATGGTCGCGCCGGGCGACAAGGTCGTCGTGTGCCGCAACGGCGTGTTCGGCGGCCGCATGATCGAGAACGTCGAGCGCTGCGGCGGCACCGCCATCGTGGTGGACGACGAATGGGGCAAGCCCGTCGATCCCCACAAGGTCGAGGACGCGTTCCGCAAGCATCCCGACGCGAAGGTCCTCGCCTTCGTGCATGCCGAGACCTCCACCGGTGCACAGTCCGACGCGAAGACCCTCACGCAGATCGCCCACAAGCACGGCGCCATGGTGATCGTGGACGCGGTCACCTCGCTCGCCGGCACGCCGGTGCTGGTGGACGAATGGAAGATCGACGCCATCTACTCGGCGAGCCAGAAGTGCCTGTCGTGCACGCCGGGGCTCTCGCCCGTGTCGTTCAACGAGCGCGTCGTCGAGCACGTGAAAGCGCGCAAGGACAAGATCCACAGCTGGTTCATGGACATGAACCTGCTGCTCGGCTACTGGAACGCCGGCACCCGCACCTACCACCACACGGCGCCGGGCAACTCGCTCTTCGCGCTGCACGAGGCGCTGCTGCTGATCAAGGAAGAGGGCCTCGAGCAGTGCTGGGCGCGCCATCGCCGCCACCACCTCGCGCTCAAGGCGGGGCTGGAAGCGATGGGCCTGAAGTTCCTCGTCGAGGAGAAGTACCAGCTGCCGCAGATGAACGCCGTCATCTGCCCCACCGGCGTGGACGAGGAGCAGGTGCGCAAGACGCTGCTGGGCGAGTTCAGCATCGAGATCGGCGCGGGCCTGGGTCCCCTCAAGGGCAAGATCTGGCGTTTCGGGCTGATGGGCTACTCGTGCCGGCCCGACAACGTGATGCTGTGCCTGTCGGCGCTGGGATCGGTGCTGATGGACATGGGCCTGCCGATCCGGGTCGGCGAGGCCGAGGCCGCCGCGCACCAAGCCTACGCCACGTTGCACGCCGCCGACGCGCTGCACGCACGCAAGAAGGTCGCCGCGGTCTAGCGCGGCACGGAGCGCAGCTGAGATTGTCGCTCGGGGGCGGCTCGAACAGTGCTCGACCGAAACATGTCTCGCTTCGCTCGGCGCGTTCCAGGGTTGGCGCGTCACCTTCGACGGCCGCTCCCTGGAAACAGCGCCTCGAACCTCGAGCAGAAAAGCGGCGGCTGCGTTCCACATCGCGCCGGGGAAGCCGGGTGGAATCGGGACCTTGGAGTGGGCCCCCGCCTCCGCGGGGGCGACGAGCGCGGCTGCTAGCGCAGCACTCCGATCATCTGCAGGAAGCGCCGCTCGTTCTGCGGCAGGGAGGCGTAACGCTCCATGGGCTGGAGCACCCTCTCCAGCTCGCCGAGGCGGTCGGACGCCGGGGGATGGGTGCTGAAGACCGAGGCGCCATCCGGGTCGCCCTTGTGTTGCGCGAGCATCTGCAACGCTCCGGCGAGCCCGTAGGGCTCGTAGCCGCTGCGCGTGGCGATGAGCACCGCCAGCTGGTCCGCCTCGTACTCCATCGAGCGATCGAGCGGCCGCAGGAACACGCCATCCTTGATCAGGTCCGCCGCCGCGTTGGCGGCCCAGGTCCTCGCCTGGTGGGCGATCGCACCGCCGCCGCGGCGCCCGATCTGGTCGGCGGCGACCTCCTTGCCGATCGAGGTGAGCAGGTTGCCCTTGGCGCTCGACTGGATCGCGATGATCTGGTGGCGCTTCACCACGTGCGCGATCTCGTGGGCCAGGACCCCGGCGAGCTCCGACTCGGAGCTGAGCCGCTTGACCAGCCCGCTCGACACGATGATCCAGCCGCCCGGCATGGCGAAGGCGTTGATGGTCTCGGTGTCGATCACGCCGAACGTCCACGGCAGGTCGGGGCGGTCGGAATGCAGCGCGAGCCAGCGGCCGACGCGATTCACGTAGCGCTGCAGGTTCGCGTCCGCATGCAGCGGGGCGGCGCCGAGGAAGTTCGCGGTCACCGCCTCGCCGAGGGCGATCTCCTCGTCCGTGGAAAGGTCGCGGCTCGCCTCGGCGCCCTTCACCACTTTCTTGCCGATGTCGAGCGCCCTGCCGAGGTCGATGCCGCCGAACTGCGCCTGCGCCGTGCCGGCGACGGCGAGGAACAAGGCCGCGCAAAGGATCCGCTTCATCGACGTGCCTCCGGGATATCCACCGCTACTTCCGCGAGCCTGCCGTCGCGCGCGAACCGCTCCGCGCTCCCCTTGTCGGCCCGGTAGGACTGCATCCGCGCGAGCGCGGCCATGTCCGGGCTCGCATTCTTGAGGTCCTCCGGCGTGAGGCCGCGGATGCCGGTCGTGGCCATGGTGGCGCCCTTCGAGCGGTCGCGGCCGAAACC
>DASSPL010000186.1:0-2666 GCA_035699685.1 Burkholderiales bacterium
AGCGCGGTCACCAGGCCGCTCGCCGGGCGCTGGATCTCGATCACGTTCGAGTCCTTGCGCTTCACGTGCACATAGGGCTCGCGGTTGGAGACGATCAGCACTTCGTCGCCCTTGAGGTCGTTGCGCAGGATGCGCCGCAGCGCCTCCGGGCCCCAGGTGGTCTGGCTCTCGTCGCGTCCGGCGCGTTCGGCCTCGAGGTCGCGCACCAGGGCTTGAAGGTCGCGCGCGATCGGCCGCAGCTCGGGGGCGGTGCTCGACAGCCCGAGCGGTGAACGCAGCAGCGTCTCGCCCGACATCAGGGCCTTGATGCCGTTCACCCAGCCGCGCCAGCTGATCTCGGCGATCACCATGGTGATGAGCGCCACCACCGCGGCTATGCCGGCGAACAGCCACAGCACGTACTTCTTCGTGTCGGAGCTGCGGCGCTCGACGAAGCTCATGTCGTGCACGATCATCAGCTGGCCGAGCGGGCCGGCGTCGCCGGCGACCGGGTTGGCCGACACGTGCAGCGGCCCGTCCTTCAGCTGCAGCACCCAGCTGCGCGAATCCTTCTGCTCGGCGGCGGGGACGCAGCGCACCGCCTGCGGGAAAGTCGGGCTGGCGAAGGCGAGGTTGCCGCCGCGGTCGCAAAGGCCGATGGCGAAGATGCGCTCGCCCTGCATGATGCGCTCGAAGTAGCGCTGCACGCGGGCCTTCGCGCCGCGCGGGTCGCGCACCAGCTCCGACAGCGGCTCCTGCGCGGTCTGCGCGATCAGCGCGCCGCGCGAGTCGAGGTCGCGCACGAACCACTGGAACGTGAGCCGGTCGACCAGCGGCACCACGGCATAGGCGATCGCCGCGAGCGCGAGAGCAAGAGGGACGACGAATCGTAGCGAGAGAGGCATTGGGCCGCAGTGGATGCGGGCAGCAAAAAGGGGGCCGCCACGCACCCCCCTTTCGGCTGCGATCATAGCGGAAAGCTCCGCACGCTAAAAGCTGTTTCGATTCAGCAGGATGTTGTCGCCGAAGCGCTACAGGCCGAACGGCCTAGGTCAGTCTTTCGGCAGGCGGACCACGTTGCCGCCCGCGTCCTCGATGCGAGCCGCCGCGCCTTCGGGCAGCGCCTCGACGTCCTTCAGCTTGCGCTCGATCTGCCGCGTGCGGGTCTCGGCGAGCTCGATGGAATTGGCGACGGTCTGCAGCTGGCGCTTGGTGTTGGCGAGCACCTCGCCGAACTTGCCGAATTCGGCCTTGACGCTGCCCAGCACCTGCCAGACTTCGGAGGAGCGCTTCTGGATGGCCAGCGTGCGAAATCCCATCTGCAGGCTGTTGAGCAGCGCGGAGAGCGTGGTCGGGCCGCATATCGTGACTCGCAGCTCGCGCTGCACCTGCTCGAACAGGCCGGGACGGCGCAATACCTCCGCGTACAGGCCCTCGAACGGCACGTACAGGACGGCGAATTCCGTGGTGTAGGGAGCCTCGACGTACTTCTCGGCGATCGATCTCGCCTCGAGCCGTACGCGCGCCTCCAGCGCATTGGCGGCGGCTTCCACCGCCGCCGGATCGGCCGCGTCCTGCGCGGTTTGGAGCCGCTGGAAGTCCTCGAGCGGGAACTTGGCGTCCACCGGCAGCCACAGCGCCTCGCCCTCGCGTCCCTGCCCCGGCATCTTGATCGCGAACTCGACGCGTTCGCGCGATCCGGGGCGCGTGGCGACGTTCCTCTCGTACTGCTCCGGCGTCAGGACCTGCTCCAGCAGCGCGCCGAGCTGCACTTCACCCAGCACGCCGCGGGTCTTGACCCCTGAAAGGACCTTCTTCAGGTCGCCCACCCCGGCGGCGAGCGACTGCATCTCGCCCAGCCCCTTGTGCACCTGCTCGAGGCGCTCGGACACCTGCCTGAACGATTCCGACAGGCGGCTCTCCAGCGTGGCGTGCAGCTTCTCGTCGACCGTCTGGCGCATCTGCTCCAGCTTGGCGGAGTTGTCCTGCTGCAGGCGCTCGAGGCGCTGCTCCAGCGTGTCGCGCGTCTCCTTGGCCGAAAGGCGCTGCAGCTCCTGCACCCGCGCGAGGTTGTCGTGCAGCGTCGTGCGCACCTGCTCTAGGCGCAGCGCGAAGCTGTCGATCTGCGCGTTCTGCACGGTGGCGAGGGAGGCCATCTGGGCGGAGATGGCCTGGCTGAAGCCGGAGAGCAGCTTGCCCTGCTCCTCGCGCGCTTCGCGGGTCGAGGCTCGCTCGCGCACCAGCACCAGTCCGATCATGCCGGCAGCGGCGCAGGCCGCGATCAGCGTGACGACGGTCAGGATCTCGAGCATTCGCCGGATTCTAGTCTTCCGGCTGGCTCACTACATGAGCTTCTAAACCGATTCCCTAAGCGTGAGCGCGGGCGAGGCGCGCAGCACCTTGCGCGACGACAGCCAGGCGTTGAGCGACAGCAGCGCGATCCCGGCAAGCGGACCGGCGACCAGCAACGCCATGCTCGGCGGCAGGTCCAGCTCGAACACGCGCCGCGCCAGCAATTGTCCGATCACTGCGGCGCCGACGGTGGCGAGGATGCCGGCGAGCAGCCCCATGGCAAGGAACTCGACGCGTTGCGCGCCCGACACCTGCGCGCGCGAGGCGCCGTAGACGCGCATGACGGCGGCTTCGCGGCGGCGCTCGTCCTCGGTCGCGACCAGGGCCGAGTACAG
>DASSPL010000187.1:0-14944 GCA_035699685.1 Burkholderiales bacterium
AATAGAACCGCTCCGACCAGCATTCTCATGGGGATTTCCTCCGTGGGTAGCGCACTTTACCGCAGGATCGAAGTAAACTCGCGGCCTTCCCGACAGGAGCCGCAATGAAGCGTCTTTTCGCCTGCGTATTGCTGGCCTTGAGCTCGGCGGCTGCCGCGCAGCCGTTTCCGGCCAAGCCGATCAAGGTGATCATCCCGTTCGTTCCCGGCGGCTCGTCCGACATCGTCGGGCGCGCCATCGCGGCGAAGTACCAGGAGCTGCTCGGCCAGCCCGGCGTGGTCGAGAACCGCCCCGGCGCGAACGGCGCCATCGCCGCCGAATTCGTGGCGAAGAGCGACCCCGACGGCTACACCATCCTGGTCGGCTCGATCGGCGTGTTCTCGATCAACGCCGCGCTCTTCAAGGACCTGCGCTACAACCCGGTGCGCGACTTCGCGCCGATCAGCCTGGCCGTGACCACGCCCAATGTGCTGATCACCAAGCCGACGCTGGCGGCGAACTCGCTCAAGGAGCTGATCGAGTTCGCCCGCAAGAATCCCGGCAAGCTGTCGTACTGCTCGAGCGGCACGGGCTCGTCCGACCACCTCACAGCCGAGCTGCTGAAGCAGGCGACCGGGACCGACGCGGTGCACATCCCGTACAAGGGCGGCGCCGCCTGCCAGACCGACATCATGGGCAACCAGGTCGACTTCTCCTTCCAGAACCTCGGCGCGGTGACGAATTACATCAAGGGCAACCGCATGAAGGCGCTCACCGTCACCGCCAAGGCGCGCCACCCCCAGCTGCCGGACGTGCCGTCCGCGGTCGATGCCGGCGTCCCCGACCTCGTCGTCACGTCCTGGCAGGCGGCCGCCGCGCCGGCAAAGACGCCGCGCGACGTCGTCGCCAGACTGAACGAGGCGACGGTGAAGGCGCTGCGCTCGCCTGACGTCAGCGAACGCATGAAGCAGATCGGCTTCGACGTGGTGGCCTCCAGCGCGGACGAGTTCGGCAAGTTCATGCGCGACGAGGTCGACCGCTGGACGCGCGTGGTGCAGAAGGGCGGCATCAAGCCCGAGTGATGGACAAGCTCTTCAAGCAGGAGCCGCTGACGCGCGCGATCGAGGCAATCGTCGCCGCCGGCGGCAGCAATGGGGAAGAAGCGCGGCTCGTCGCGGAAAACCTGGTGACCGCGAACCTGCTCGGCCACGACTCGCACGGCATCGGCATGATCCCGCGCTACATCGACGCCGTGCTGGAAGGCGGCCTGGCGCCCAACCAGCATCCGAAGGTCACGCTCGACGGCGGGGCGCTGCTGGCCCTCGACGGCTGCAAGGGCTACGGCCAGGCCATCGGCCGCGAGGCCATGCAGCTCGCCATCTCGCGCGCCCGCCAGCACGGCACGTGCGTCATGACGCTCGGCAACTCGCATCACCTCGGGCGCATCGGCCACTGGGCCGAGATGGCGGTGGCCGAGGGCTTCGTTTCGATGCACTTCGTCAACGTGCTGTCGCACGCCCGCGTGGCGGCCTACGGCGGCCGCGATCCGCGCTTCGGCACCAACCCGTGCTGCATCGCCATTCCGCTGCCTGGCGAGCCGCCGTTCGTGCTCGACTATGCGACCAGCGCGGTGGCGCAGGGCAAGCTGCGCGTCGCGCACAACAAGGGCGAGAAGGTGCCGCCGGGGCGCCTGATCGACACCGAGGGCCGCCCGACCGACGATCCGCGCTATGCCGTGGTGCCGCCGTTCGGCGCGATGCTGCCCTTCGGCGAGCACAAGGGGTACGGCATGGCGGTGGCCTGCGAGCTGCTCGGCGGCGCGCTGACGGGCGGCGGCACCTGGCACTACGGCGAGAGCGACAAGCAGCGCGTGCTGAACGGCATGCTGACCATCGTGATCGACCCGCAGCGCCTCGGCACCGCGCAGGCCTTCGAGCGCGAGGCGCGCCTGTTCCTCGACTGGCTGCGCAAGTCGCGCACCGCGCCGGGCTTCGACCGCGTGCGCCTCGCCGGCGAGCCGGAGCGTGAATACCGCGAGAAACGCGCGCGCGACGGCATTCCGGTCGACACGACGACGTGGCAGGAGATCCTGCGCTCGGCCGACAAGGTCAAGCTGCCGCGCGAGCGCGTCGAGGAGATCGTCGCCGGACGGTGAGCACCGACGTCGCCGGCTGGTTCCTGGCCTGGTGGCGCGCCGCCCGCTTCGGATTCTCGCTGGTTGCGGCGGTGATCTCGCCGAAGCTCTATACGCCGCGCGCGCTGACGGCGACCATGCGGCAGATCTACTTCACCGCCTGGCAGGTGCTGCCGGGCTTCACCCTGTTCGCGGCGCTGCTCGGCATGGTGGTGGTCGAGATCACGCTGCGCGTGGCGCGCCAGTTCGGCCTGGAGCAGTACGTCCTCGAGATGACGTTTCGCGTCCTGGTGCTGGAGCTCATGCCGCTCCTCACGGCGCTCTTCGTTGCGCTGCGCTCGGGGTCCGCCATCAGCACCGAGATTGCGCTGATGCGCGTGGCCGGCGAGTTCCACGACCTCGACAGGGCGGGGATCGAGCCCTTCGAGCGTGAGTTCGTGCCGCGCGTTGCGGCGTCCGCGGTGTCGGTCTTCGCGCTCACCATCCTCGCTTGCGTGTTCGTGCTCGCCCTGACCTACCTGCTGGTGTTCGGCTTCTCGCCCTGGGGCTTCGAGCCCTACACGCGCACGGTGGCGCGCGTTTTCACGCCGACCGCGCTGGCCGCGTTCGCGATGAAGTCCATCGCCTTCGGCATCGCGGTGGCGGTGATTCCGATCTCCGCCGGGCTGGAGGCGACTCGCGAGCCGAAGTCGGCGCCGGTGGCGGTGATGGGCGGGATGGTGCGGCTTTTCTTCGCGCTCGGCCTGATCGAGATCGCCGCGCTGGCGCTGAAATACGTCTAGGCCTAGGCCGACTTGAGCGCGTAGCCCTTCTGCCGCATGCACTCCTGCATGCGCTGGCCTTCCTGCATCTGGCGGGTGGCGTCGCGCGGCTCGTTCGGCTCGGTCACGACCACGGCGCCCGACGCCATCGTGGTGGTCTGGGGACGCGGCAGCGGCGAGGCGGCCTGCGCTGCGGCGCTGCACGCGCGCGCATCAGCCTCGGCCATTTCGGGCGTCGCGCCCGGCTTCTGCCATTGCACGGTGGAGCATCCGGCGAGCAGCAGCACGAGCAGGGCCTGTCTCACATCCAATGGGCTCATGTCCAACGCCTCTTCAATCCGTGGAAGAAATCGCTTCCCGGGAACGCGCTGTGGCGGCGCAAGCCGCGGAAGCCGCGCTCTTCGAGGAGCGATTTTGCCGCGCCGAGCACCACGCCGGCAACGAGGGCGCTGCCGATCATGCCGAAGGGATGCCGGCGGCGCAGGCCGCGGCGCTCGCGCACCGGCAGGGGATTGGCCGCCTGCTTGACCACGATGGGCTCGTGCGCCGCGTGGGCGGGCAGCGGGAAATGCCGGTGCTCGACGGCTTCGTCCTTGCCGCGCTCCGGCACGGCTTCCGCCCCCGGTTTCGGCCGCTCCTGCCCGCGGCGCGAGCCGAACTCATGCGCGTAGACCCACGTGAACTCCGCGCCGAAGAGGAAGATCTGCGCCGAGTAGTACACCCACACCATCATGATCACCAGGGAGCCGGCAGCGCCGAAGCTGGACGCGACCGCGCTCTTGCCGAGGTAGAGGCCAATGGCGAACTTGCCGATGGCGAAGAGTATCGAGGTCACCGCCGCGCCCACCCACACGTCGCGCCATGCCACATGGACGCGCGGGATAAAACGATAGATCAGCGCGAACATCACCGTGATCAGGCCGAAGCTCACGACGATGTCGAGCACGTGCATGACCGCTTCCCAGCCGGCCGGCGTCCACCATTTGCCGAGCGCCGACAGCGCCGCGCTCGCAACCAGCGAGACCATCAGCAGGAAGGCCATGCCGAGCACCATGCCGAACGACAGCAGCCGCGTGCGCAGCAGGTTCCACACGCCGCTCGACTTCACGCGCGCGGGCGCGCGCCAGATACGGTCGAGCGCGTTCTGCAGCTCGTTGAAGACGGTGGTGGCGCCGAGGAGCAGCACGGCGATGCCGATGATCGTGGCGATGATGCCGCCGTCCTGCTTGTTGGCGGCGTCCACCATGTCCTCGACGGTCTTGGCGCCGCTCTCGCCGAGCAGGCCCTGCAGCTGGGCGAAGACCTCGCCGCGCGCCGCTTCCGCGCCGAACACCATGCCGGCGACGGCGATGACGATGAGCAGCAGCGGCGCGACGGAGAATAATGTGTAGTAGGAGATGGCCGCGCCCATGCTGGGCGCATAGTCGGCCGACCAGGACGCAGCGGTCTCCTTCAGGAGGCCGAGGTACTTCTTGAGCGGTAGACGCATGATCCGGGGCGCTTGCAATCTACGGGCCCGCTCTGCAAAGGCGGCCCCTATAATCAAAACAAAGGCTTAACCAGGATGGAGCGCGAGCCCGGTTTCAACCCGTTGCCGAAGAACCTGCAGTTCCGGGTCGGCATGCTCGTCGGCCTGGCCGTGGTGCTCGGCGCCGGCTTCCTGGTCTACACCCTGTTTGCCCGCGGCTTCTTCGATGACAGCCAGCGGCTCACCCTCATCACCGAAAACGCCGAAGGCGTCTCCATCGGCATGGACCTCACGTTCTCCGGGTTCCCGATCGGCCGGGTCGAGAGGCTGGCGCTCGATCCGGAGGGCCGCGCCCGCATCGTCATCGAGGTGCCGCGCAAGGACTCGCGCTGGCTGCGGCAGAGCTCGGTCTTCACGCTGGAGCGCGGGCTCTTCGGCGGCGCCAGCATCCGCGCCCACACCGGCAACCTGAAGGACGCACCGCTGCCCGATGGCGCCGAACGGCCGGTGCTGCGCGGCGATACCTCCGAGGAGATCCCGCGGCTGGTGGCGTCGGTGCGCAGCATCCTCGACAACGTGGAGAATCTGACTTCGTCGGGCGGTCATCTGCAGGCGAGCATGGCGAGCCTGCGCGCGCTCACCGACAAGGCGGCCGGCAAGCAGGGCGCGCTCGGCGCGCTGCTCGGCAACGAGCAGGACGTGGAGCGGCTGCTTGCGACGCTCGACCAGACCAACGCATTGCTCGCGTCCCTGAAGGGCCTGACGACGAAGGCGGAGGGCCTGGTCGGCAAGACCGACCAGCGCCTCTTTTCCTCCGGCGGCGTGATGGAGCAGACGGAGCGCGCGGTTGCGCAGGCGAACGCCATGCTCGCCGAAGTGCGCGAGACGCTGAAGCGTGCCGATACGATCCTGGCCGACGCGGAGAAGATCAGCGGCAATGCCAAGGCAGCGACCCAGGATCTCGCCACGCTGCGCGCCGAGGTCGACGCGAGCGTGCGCAAGATCTCCGGCCTGATCGACGAGATCAATCGCAAATGGCCCTTCGAACGCAAGCACGAAATCCGGCTGCCCTGAGCCTCCTGCTCCTCGTCTGGAGCTGCGGCGGCGCGCCGCCGGCCCCGGAGTGGCAGGCGAACGCCGCCGGCGCGCTGCAGTCCTTCCAGCATCGCTACCTCACCGGCGACACGAAAGGCGCCGACGATGACTTCGCCCGGGCGCGCCTCGAGCTCACGGCGACCGGCAAGGCCGATGTCGTTGCCCGCGCCGAGCTCGTGCGCTGCGCGGTGCAGGTGGCGAGCCTGGTGTTCGAGCCTTGCCGGGGCTTCGAGTCGCTGCGCGACGGCGCCGGCAGGGACGAGCTCGCCTATGCTGACTACCTGGAAGGCAAGGCCACCCGTCCGCCGGCCAACGAGCCGCTCGCTCGTCTCGTCTCGTACGGCGTGCAAATGCGCACCGGGCGCATCGACCCGCAAGGCATCGCCGCCGCGGTCGACATCTCGTCGGCGCAAGGCTGGCGCCGGCCGCTGCTCGCGTGGCTCGGCGTGCAGCTCAAGCGCGCCGAAGGCGCGGGCGACAGCGAAACGGCGGCGCGCATAAGGCGCCGGATCGAACTGGTCTCCGGCTAGAATTTCCTCCCCTCGAGGAGGAGTGATGCCCCGGAAGTCCCGCACGCCTGAACCCAAGCAGGTTCGTCCCGACGACATCGATCCGCATCATCGCTGGGACCGGCCGCTGCAGGCGCCCGGGCGCACGCAGGTCGACTTCGAGGAGCGGGTCGACTTCCGCCGGCTGCACAACTACCGCCTCGCGCGCGTGCGCGCGTCGCTCGCGCACTCGGGGCTCGGCGCGCTGCTCAGCTTCGACCAGCACAACATCCGCTATACGACGAGCACGGTGATCGGCGAATGGGCGCGCGACAAGCTCACGCGCTACTCGCTCATCACCGGCAACGGCGACCCTTACATCTGGGATTTCGGCAGCGCGGCGCGCCACCACAAGCTCTACGCGCCCTGGCTGAAGACCGATCATTGCCGCGCCGGCCTGCTCGGCCTGCGCGGGGCGACGGGCGCGGATATCACTCTGTTTCGCGACGCCGCCACGGAGATCAAGGGCATCCTCGAGGACGAGGGCGTGGCGGACATGCCGCTCGGGGTGGACGTGGTCGAGCCGCCCATGCTTTTCGAATTGCAGAAGCTGGGCATCGAGGTGCGCGACGGCCAGCAGGTGATGCTTGAAGCGCGCGAGGTGAAGAACGTCGACGAGCTGACGCTGCTCAACATGGCGGCGGCGATGGTCGACGGCGTCTACACCGACATCGCCGAGGCGCTGAAGCCCGGCGTGCAGGAATCGCAGATCGTGGCGCTCGCCACCAAGCGGCTCTACGAGATGGGCTCGGACTGCGTCGAGGCGATCAACTCGATCTCGGGCGAGCGTTGCAGCCCGCACCCGCACAACTTCACCGACCGCCTGATCCGCCCCGGAGACCAGGCGTTCTTCGACATCATCCAGTCGTTCATGGGCTACCGCACGTGCTACTACCGCACGTTCAACGTCGGCCGCGCCACGCCCGCGCAGCGCACCGCGTACAAGAAGGCGCGCGAGTGGATGGACAAGGCCATCGAGCTCCTCAAGCCCGGCATGTCGACCGACCGGATCGCGCGCGCATTGCCGACGGCGAAGGACATCGGCTTCGCGAGCGAGATGGACGCCTTCGGCCTCAACTTCTGCCACGGCCTCGGCCTCGGCCTGCACGAGCGGCCGCTCATCTCGCGCGTCAACTCGCTGCGCGAGCCGATCGAGCTCAAGGCCGGCATGGTGTTCGCCGTCGAGACCTACTGCCCGGCCACCGACGGTGTCTCCGCCGCTCGCATCGAGGAGGAGGTCATCCTCACGCCGACCGGCGCCAAGATCATCTCGCTTTACCCTGCCGAGGAACTACCGATTGCCAACCCCTACTAACCAGAAGCTCGGCTGGATCGGTGCCGGCCGCATGGGCTACGCCATGGCCGAGCGCCTTGCCAAGGGCGGCTGCGACATCGCCGTCTGGAACCGCACGCGCGACAAGGCGCTGCCCCTCGAGAAATCCGGCGCCAAGGTGGTCAACCAGCTCGAGGAGCTCGCGACGAAGGACATTCTCTTCGTCATGGTCTCCACGTATGAGGATGTGAAAGAGGTCATCGGCAAAGCGCTCGCCAGAGGCAAGCCGAAGATGGTGGTGGAGTGCTCTTCCATCTCGCTGGAAGGATCCGCCGAGCTGCGGCAGATGCTGAAGAGCAAGGGCGTGGAGTATCTCGCCGCCCCGGTCAGCGGAAACGCGAAAGTGATCAAGGCCGGCAAGCTGACCTTCGTCGTGTCGGGCCCGAAGCCGGCCTATGAGACGGCCAAGCCCTACCTCGACATGATGGGCGTGGGCTCGAGCTACGTCGGCGAGGGCGAGCTGGCGCGCATCGCCAAGATCTGCCACAACGTGATGCTCGGCGTGGTGATCCAGAACCTGTGCGAGATCACCGTCCTCGCGCAGAAGGCGGGCATGCCGCGTCATGCCTTTTTGGATTTTTTGAACAAGAGCGTCATGGGATCGATGTTCACGCGCTACAAGACGCCGGCGCTGGTGAACCTGGATTTCCACGTCACGTTCACGCCGAAGCTCCTGCGCAAGGACCTCGACCTCGGCCTGGACGCCGGCAAGGAGTTCGAGGTGCCGATGCCGCTCACCTCGCTGACGCGCGACCTGCTGCAGCAGATGATCGGCCATGGTATGACCGAGGAGGATTTCTCGACGCTGCTATTGATGCAGGCCAGGGCTTCCGGCCTGGAGCTCGAGCCGGAAAATGTGAAAGTGAGCGACGGGCTGAGCTGATGTTTACCGCCACCGCCAACATCGTCCTGCCTACGACGATCATCGGCTCGCTGCCGCGGCCGTCGTGGTACACGCAGAACCTGGCGGGGCGCGATTTCCGCGAGGCGATGGTCGATCGCGCCTATCGCGAGCAGTACCTCGACGCCGTCTCCTGCTATGTCAGGGACCAGGAGGTAGCGGGGCTCGACATCGTCACCGACGGCGATTGCCGCTTCGACGCCGACGTGGCGGGACACAACTGGTTCTCCTACGCGCCGCTGCACATGGAAGGCTTCGGCGGCATGCGGCCCTATCGCGTCAAAGGCGGGTTGGCCGGCATTCCGAACAAACCGGGGCACATCCTGCACGACGTGCTCGAGACGCGGCTGATGCCCGACCTCACGGGGCCGGTGGGCCGCGGCAACCTGCATTACACGCCGATCTGGAAGGCGGCCCAGCGCTTGACCCCGAAGCCGGTCAAGTTCGGCACGATCACCGCCGAGCTGATCGCCATGGCGGTGCGCGACCTGCATTACAAGGACATGCGCAAGGCCATCCTGGCGATCGCCGAGGCGCTGAACGCGGAGCTGAACGAGCTCGCCGACGCCGGCTGCAAGGTGATCCAGATGGAAGAGCCGCAGATCCACCTGCTCGCCGCCAAGGGCATCTCGGATGCCGTGCTGAACCCGGATTTCATGGTCGAGGTGTTCAACACCACCGTGCGCGGGCTGCGCGGGAAGAGCGAGGTGTGGTGCCACACCTGCTGGGGCAACCCGGCGGCGCAGCGGCTCTTCCCGAAGACACCGAGCTACGAGCCCGCGCTCGATGCGCTGAACCGCGTCGATGCCGACGTGGTGACGTTCGAGACGTGCAGCTCGCAGGGCATGGACCTCGCGGCGATCGGAAACAGGATCAAGGACAAGAAGGTCTGCATCGGCGTGGTCGACCACCACACGCTGCAGGTGGAGACGCCGGACCAGGTCGCCGGGCTGATCCGCAAGGCGCTCGAGCACATCCCGGCCGAGCGCCTCATTCTCAGCTCGGACTGCGGCATGGGACGCGAGGGCATGAGCCGGCGGCACGCCTTCTACAAGATGGTGTCGATTGTGCTCGGCACAAACCTCGTTCGGCGCGAGCGCGGCCTGCCGGAGGCGCCCTGCCTGGCCGCGGACCTGCGCTATTCCATGATCGGCACGGAGTAAGATTCAAGCGCCAAATCTTGGAGGAGGAGGCGCCATGAGCATCAACCGCAGGAAGTTCGTCCAGGCCGCCGCAGCCGGAACCGCAGCGCTCGGCTTTCCCGCGATCGTGCGCAGCCAGTCGGAGCCGATCCGCCTCGGCCTGCTCACCATCAAGACCGGCGCGCTCGCCTCGGGCGGCATCGACATGGAGCGGGGCCTGACCATTTTCCTGAAGGAGAAGAACTACACGATGGGCGGCCGCAAGGTCACGCTCACCGTGGCCGACACCGGCGCCGTGCCGGCGCAGGCGCGGACCAAGATGCAGGAGCTGGTGGAGCGCGAGCGCGTGCACGCGGTGGTGGGACCGCTCGCCGCTTTCGAGGCGCTGGCGATGGACGACTACATCCGCACCGCGCAGATCCCGACGCTGCCGATCGCCGGCGCGGAGGACATGACGCAGCGCAAGGCCAATCCGTGGTTCGTGCGCGCCACCTCCACCTCGTCGCAGTGCGCCTACCCGATGGCCGACTACTGCGCGAAGACGCTCAAGTACCGGCGCATGGCGGCCATCGCCGACGACTTCGCCTACGGCCACGAGATGCTCGGCGGTTTCCAGAAGGTGTACGAGGACGCCGGCGGCGCCCTGGTGCAGAAGCTGTTCTCGCCGCTCAACGCGCCGGACTACGGCTCCTATATCGCGCAGATCCGGCGCGACGTCGACGGCGTGTTCCTCGGCTTCGCCGGCTCGAACGGCTTCCGCTTCTTCAAGCAATACAACGAGTACGGCATGAAGACGCCGATCCTCGGCGGCATGACCGCGTTCGACGAGGTCGCGCTGCGCAACATGGGCGACTACGCGCTCGGCTCGCTGTCCTCGTGCTGGTACAGCGCGCAGCACGACAACCCGATCAACAAGCGCTTCGTCGCCGCCTATCGCGCCGACAACAACTACGACCCCGGCCAGTACGCGTCCGGCACCTACCTGTACGGCGAGGTGCTGTTCGCCGCGATCGAGGCGCTCAGGGGCCGCGTCGAGGACAAGCAGGCGTTCATCAAGGCGCTGCGCGCGGTGCGCGTCGACACGCTGCGCGGGCCGATCAAGTTCGACGACTACGGCAACGTGGTCGGCAACATCGACATCCGCAAGGTCGAGAAGCGCGACGGCCGCCTGGTCAACTCGCCGATCCACACCTACCGCGACGTGAGCCAGTTCTGGACCTACGAGCCGCAGAGTTTTCTCAAGCAGCCGGTGTGGTCGCGCGACTTTCCGCCGATGAAGGCAGGGACATGAAGCAGCGCATCAGCTATTTCCCGCTGGAGAAGATGGACGCCGACATGCGGCGCGAGATGGAGCGCTGCCGGCGCGAGGGCACGCCGCGGCCGGAGAGCTCGGCGGTGCGCGCGCACGTGCCGGCGGCGTTCTGGGCGTTCGCCAATTCGTGGCGCGACCTGTTCCACAAGGGCGTCTGCGACCATGCCATCAAGGAGCTCTGCCGCCTGTACGTGTCGCGCTCGGTGCAGTGCGACTATTGCGGCAACCAGCGCTCGATCAAGGCGGCGGGCGCCGGGGTGATGGAGGACCACGTCAGGGATCTGCTCAACTTCGAGAAATCGGCGAACTACGGCGAGCGCGAGAAGGCGGCGCTCGCCTACGCCGAGGCGATCACCTGGCACCTCGACACCGACGATGCGTTCTGGCAGCGGCTGCACCGGCACTTCGGCGAGCCCGAACTCGTCGAGCTGGGGTGCTTCATCGCGCTCACCATGGGGCAGCAGAGCTGGCTGCGGCTGCTCAACATCGACCACCATCAGGTGCTCGCCGGCACGGACGCCTCGATGGCGCCGGGCTACGAGACGCCCGAGGCGCTCGCCGCCTCCAAGGCCTCGCCGGAATACTGGGCCAGTCAACGCCGCGGCGGCTCCGCGCGTTGACCTAATCCAAGACCAACCAGGAGGGATGATGAAGCAGTTGCAGGGATTTCTTATTGCCGTTCTTGCCGCAATGGCCAGTGCGGCCACGGCGCAGACTTACCCGGCGAAGCCGGTGCAGGTCATCATCTCGTTCACGCCGGGAAGCGCCACCGACATCGTCGGCCGGATTGTCACGGCGAAGCTGTCCGAGATGTGGGGCCAGCCGGTGATCAACGAGAACCGCCCGGGCGCCGGCGGCGCGGTCGGATCGGCCGCGGTGGCGAGGGCGCAGCCCGACGGCTACACGCTCCTCATCAACTCCAACGCGCACGCGGTCAACCCGGCCATTTACGCGAAGCTGCCGTATGAAACGACCAAAGACTTCACCGACATCGCGCCGCTGACCGAGTCGCCGAACGTGCTGGTGGTGGGCAACGAGTCGCGCTTCAAGACCCTCGGCGACTTCGTCTCCTATGCCAAGGCGAACCCGAGCAAGATCAATTTCGGCCACGCCGGCGTCGGCAGCGGCACGCACCTCAACACCGTGAAGCTGGTGAGCGCGGCGAAGATCGACGTGACGCAGGTGCCTTTCAAGGGCACGCCCGAAGTCGTCGCCGCCATCCTGAGCAACAACGTCGACGCCTACTGGGCGCCGATCTCGGCCGGCGTGTCGCAGATCAAGGCCGGCAAGCTGCGGGCGCTGGCGGTGAGCTCGGCGCGGCGCAGCCCGTTGCTGCCCGACCTGCAGACCACCGCCGAAGCGGGCGTGCAGGGCGCGGATTTCGCGCTGTGGTTCGGCGTCTGGGGTCCCGCCGGCATGCCGGCGGATCTCGTCAACAAGATCAATACCGACGTGCGGCGCGCGCTTGCCGACCAGGGCGTGAAGGACAAGCTCGCCAATACCGGCAACGTGCCGCTGGACATGACCGCGCAGCAGTTCGCGAAGTTCGTGCGCAGCGAGATGGACGACTACCAGCGCGTGGTGAGCGCCGCCGGCATCCCGAAACAGTAGTTCAGGCCGCTGTCGCGAGGCGCTTGAGCGGCACGCCGCTCAGGCGCTGCAGCTCCTCGAAGGAGAGCCCGTCCACGATGTCGACGACGTGGAGCCCGTCGGGCTTCACGTCGATCACCGCGAGATCGGTGTAGATCCGGTTCACGCAGCGCGCGCCGGTGAGCGGATAGGTGCAGCGCTCGACGATCTTGCTTTCGCCCTTCTTCGTCAGGTGCTCCATCATCACCAGCACCCTCTTCGCGCCCATCGCCAGGTCCATGGCGCCGCCGACCGCCGGAATCGCGTCGGGGCCGCCGGTGTGCCAGTTGGCGAGGTCGCCCGCGACCGATACCTGGAACGCGCCGAGCACGGCGAAGTCGAGGTGACGGCCGCGGATCATGGCGAAGGAGTCGGCGTGGTGGAAGAACGCGCCGCCGGCGAGCAGCGTCACCGGTTCCTTGCCGGCGTTGATCAGGTCCTCGTCTTCCGTTCCGGCCGGCGGCTTGGGACCGATGCCGAGCACGCCGTTCTCGCTATGCAGGATGATCTCTCTGCCTTTCGGCAGGTGGTCGGCCACCAGTGTCGGCAGGCCGATGCCGAGGTTGACGTAGGAGCCCTCGGGAATGTCGCGCGCCACGCGCGCCGCCATCTGGTTGCGATCGAGCTTTTTCATCACGCCGCCTTCCTCAACGTCGAGCCGACTTTGACGATGCGCTTCACGAAGATACCGGGTGTCACCACCGTCTCCGGATCGAGCGCCCCGAGCTCCACCGTCTCGCGCACCTGGACGATGGTGCACCGCGCCGCCGTCGCCATGATCGGCGCGAAGTTGCGCGCCGTCATGCGGTAGGCGAGATTGCCCCAGCGGTCCGCGCGATCGGCCTTGATCAGCGCGTAGTCGGCATGGATCGGATATTCCAGCACGTAATCGCGCTCGCCGATGCGCCGCGTCTCCTTGCCCTTCGCCAGCTCCGTGCCGAAGGCCGTCGGCGTATAGAAAGCGCCGATGCCGGCGCCGGCCGCGCGGATGCGCTCGGCGAGCGTGCCCTGCGGAACCAGCTCGAGCTCGATCTCGCCGGCGCGGTAGGCCTTGTCGAAGTGCCAGGAATCGGACTGGCGGGGAAACGAGCAGAGGATCTTGCGCACGCGCTTGGCCGCGATCAGCGCGGCGAGCCCGGTGTCGGCGTTGCCCGCGTTGTTGTTGACGATGGTGAGGCCCTTCGCGCCCTGGGCGATCAAGGCATCGATCAGCGCCACCGGCATGCCGGCGCCGCCGAAGCCGCCGATCATGATGGTCGCCCCGTCGGGGATGTCGGCCAGTGCGGCCTCGGGGCTGGCAAAGAATTTATCGATCATGAGGGCGGCCATTATGGCATCGCCTTTTTCTTGAGAACCTACCTTCAGATCGTGCCGCAAGATGCTGATTCACCGGGGGAGTTTTTCCTAAAATAAGTCTTCAAAAAACGCCCGTAAGTCCTTGTCCTGCCTACAAAATCACGCTTGACCAAGCTGCTAGGCGTCGTGTAAGGTGGGAAAAGGTAGAAAAAAGTGGCGCAAACAGCCATAAAGAGGACATGGAGGCAGCGTTTCACGGAGCGGCGGTTATCACGCTCGACGCCAAGGGCCGCGTCGCTATCCCGACTCGCCACCGCAGCGCGCTCCTGCAGACGGGGAAATTGTTAGTGCTCACTGCGCACCCCGACGGCTGCGTACTCATCTACCCCCAGGCGGAGTGGGAAGCGGTCAGGGCCAAGGTCGCCGGCTTTCCCAGCTTCGATCCGAAAGCGAGCTGGTGGAAGCGCCTGCTGCTCGGGTTCGAGGAGCATGTCGAAGCCGACGGTTCGGGGCGCCTCCTGCTGCCGCCCGCGTTGCGCCTGCACGCGAAGCTGGAACGCGACGCGATGATGGTCGGACAGGGCCACTACTTCGAGCTCTGGGATTCCGGGGTATGGGCCGCCAAGCGCGATCAGGCGCTCGCCGGGGGCGGCACCGCGCCCAGCGGCATGGAAGATTTCTCGCTGTGACGGCCGCCGATGCATCAGCCGGTACTCCTCGCAGAAGCCCTCGACGCGCTCAGCATTCGCGCGGACGGCGTCTATGTGGATGGCACCTTCGGCCGCGGCGGACACAGCCGCGCGATCCTCGAGCGGCTGGGGCCTGCCGGCCGCCTGATCGCCTTCGATCGCGACCCGGAAGCGGAGCTCGCGGCGCGTTCGATCAGCGACGCGCGCTTCGAATTCCATCGCCTGGCGTTCTCGGCGCTTGGCGCGGCGCTGGGCGAGCGTCTCGCGCACGGCATGCTGTTCGACCTGGGCGTGTCGTCGCCGCAACTCGACGAGGCGCGGCGCGGGTTCTCGTTCCGCGCCGACGGGCCGCTCGACATGCGCATGGATCCGACGCAGGGCGAATCGGCCGCGCAATGGCTGGCGCACGCAGAAGAACAACAAATAAGGGAGGCGATCCGCGGCTATGGCGAAGAACGGTTTGCTAAACAGATTGCAGCGGCGATTGTTGCTGCTCGCGGCCGCGAACCCATCGTCCGCACCCGGCAACTGGCCGATATCGTGGCAAAGGCGGTCCGCACACGCGAGCCGGGCCAGGACCCGGCGACGCGCACCTTTCAGGCTCTACGGATTCACGTCAATCGGGAGCTTGAGGAAGTGTCGCTGATGCTGCCCCAG
>DASSPL010000188.1:0-2350 GCA_035699685.1 Burkholderiales bacterium
TTCTTCGGCGCGTTCTTCCGCAACAAGCGCATCTCGCTGCTGGACAACCGGCCGCTGGAGAGCCTGCTCGGGCGCTACCTCAACTTCGACCGCATCGAGCGCAACATCGAGGCCGGCCACCTCGACGCGGTGGCGATCACCTGCTCGGGCTACACCTCCGGGCAGAGCTGCAGCTTCTTCCAGGGCACAGCCGAGATGCACGGCTGGAAGCGCTCGCAGCGCATCGGCATCAAGACGCGCCTCGCCGTGCAGCACCTGATGGCCTCGAGCGCGATCCCGTTCGTGTTCCCGCCGTACCACCTCAACCGCGAGTACTTCGGCGACGGCTCCATGCGGCAGGTCGCCCCGGTGAGCCCGGCGCTGCACCTCGGGGCCGACCGCATCTTCGTGATCGGCACCGCCAGGATCCGCAACGAGTCGCCGGAGCGCACGCGCGGCGATCTCTTCCCGAGCCTCGCGCAGATCGCCGGCCACGTGATGAACTCGATCTTCCTCGACAGCCTCGCCGTGGACCTCGAGCGCCTCGAGCGCATCAACCGCACGGTGAGCTGCGTGACGCCGGAGCTGGCGCAGAAGATGGGCCTCACGCTGCACCACGTCGACGTGCTCGTGCTCACGCCCTCGGAGCCGCTGGAGTCCATCGCGGTGCGCCACGTCGGCAGCCTGCCGATCTCGATCCGCTTCCTGCTGCGCTCCATCGGCGCCATGCGCCGCGGCGGCGCCAACCTGGCGAGCTACCTGCTCTTCGAGAAGGGCTACTGCCGGGAGCTCATCGAGCTCGGCTACCGCGACACGATGCAGCGGCGCGAGGAGGTCGAGGCCTTCCTCGCCGGCGGCATCTGCGCCGTCCCCGGCGCCTACGCCCGCACGATCTCCTTCATGACCCCCGCCGCGAGCCAGGTGACGCCGCAAAGTGTCGACGCCAGCTAGCGCTTCGCCCCGGCCGCAGCCCGCCTCGCGCGCCGACTTCCCGCACCACCAGGCGATCACCACGCGCTGGATGGACAACGACGCCTACGGGCACGTGAACAACGTCGTGTATTTCTCGTACTTCGACACCGTGGTGAACACCTACCTCATCGGCCGCGGCGCGCTCGACATCGCCGCGAGCGACGTGATCGGGCTCGTGGTGGAGGTGGGCTGCAAGTACATGGCCTCGCTCACCTACCCGGAGACCGTGACCGCGGGGCTGCGGGTCGCGCACCTCGGCCGCTCCAGCGTGCGCTACGAGATCGCGCTCTTCGGCGAGGGGTCCGACGCGGCCGCGGCCCAGGGGCACTTCGTGCACGTGTACGTGGACCGCGCCACGCGCCGCCCGGTGGAGCTGCCCGCGACGCTGCGCGCGGTCCTCGAGCCCCTTTGCGTTAGCATTCCCAAAACCACTGGAGATCCGATCCCATGAAACGCTTCGCCCTCGCAGCATCCCTCGTCTGCCTGATCGTCGCAGGATGCGCCCCGATGACGCACACCCCGTCGTCGTCACAGGCCGCCGCGCCCATGCCCGCGGCGACCGAGATCCGCTCGATCCTCTGGGTCGGCAACAGCTTCTTCTACTACAACAACAGCATGCACGGCCACGTCGCCAACATGGCGCGCACCATCACGCCGGCAGTGCCGATGCGCGGCGTGTCGCTCACCATCAGCGGCTCGGGCTCCGACTGGCACGACGTCGAGAGCTACCTGCGTCCCGACGCGATCGGCCGCTATTCCTTCGTGGGCGACAACGAGATCCGCTTCAACCCGCCGGGCCGACAGTTCGACGCCGTGATGATGATGGACTGCAGCCAGTGCCCGGTGCATCCGGAGCTGAAGGACATCTTCGTCGCCCAGATGAAGAAACACAGCGATTCGGCCAAGAGGAAGGGAGTGCGACCGATCCTGTTCATGTCGTGGGCCTACAAGGACAAGCCCGAGATGACGCAGCAACTGGCCGATGCGTACATCAGCGTAGCCAGGGCGAATGGCGCGATGGTCGTTCCGGCCGGGCTCGCTTTCGCCAAGGCCATCGCGAAACGCCCGGCGCTGGAGCTTTACGTACCCGACAAGCGCCATCCCAGCCTCGCCGGCACGTACCTCGCCGCCGCCACGGTGCTGGGCACCGTCAGCGGCAAGTCACCGGTGGGCAGCACCTACACCGCCGGGCTCGACCCCGAGCTCGCGAAGTTCCTGCGCGAAACCGCGTGGGAGACGGTGCGCGAATTCAGGCAGCCCTAGGTGTGGTTTCTACGACCGTTGTTCACAGGACGGCCGTCGACTGAAGGGTGCGAGATAGTGAAGGCTGGCATGGGGTCGTTCCTCATTGTAATGACGGATCCAGCGAATGAGCTGCGCGGCCCGCTCGGTGCTGCTG
>DASSPL010000189.1:0-8811 GCA_035699685.1 Burkholderiales bacterium
GGCATGGAGTACTGCTTCGTCAACATGGTCGCGCCGGGCGACAAGGTGGTCGTGTGCCAGAACGGCGTGTTCGGCGGCCGCATGCTGGAGAACGTGATCCGCATGGGCGGCACGCCGGTGCTGGTCGAGGACAAGTGGGGCGAGCCGGTCGATCCGCAGAAGGTCGAGGACGCCCTGAAGAAGAACAAGGACGCAAAGATCGTCGCGTTCGTGCATGCCGAGACCTCGACCGGCTGCCAGTCGGACGCGAAGACGCTGACCCAGCTCGCGCACAGGCACGGCGCGATGGTGATCGTCGACGCCGTCACCTCGCTCGCCGGCACGCCGGTGAAGGTCGACGAATGGGAGATCGACGCCATCTACTCGGCGAGCCAGAAGTGCCTGTCGTGCACGCCGGGCCTGTCGCCGGTGTCGTTCTCCGAGCGGGTGGTCGAGCACGTCAAGAAGAGGAAGGACAAGATCCACAGCTGGTTCATGGACATGAACCTGCTCTTCAACTACTGGAACGCCGGCACGCGCACCTATCACCACACCGCGCCGACCAACTCGCTCTTCGCGCTGCACGAGGCGCTGCTGCTGATCCGCGAGGAGGGCCTGGAGAACGCCTGGGCCCGTGCCACGCGCCACCACCTCGCGCTCAAGGCCGGCCTCGAGGCGATGGGCATGAAGATGCTGGTGGCCGAGAAGCACCAGCTGCCGCAGATGAACGCGGTGAAGTGCCCCGAGGGCGTGAACGAGGCCGAGGTGAGGAAGCGGCTGCTCAACGAGTTTGGCATCGAGATCGGCGCCGGCCTCGGGCCGCTCGCCGGCAAGATCTGGCGCATCGGCCTGATGGGCTATTCGTGCCGCCCGGACAACGTGATGCTGTGCCTGTCGGCGCTCGGCTCGGTGCTGTCCGACATGGGCCTGCCGGTCCACGTCGGCGACGCCGAAGCGGCCGCGCACGGCGCGTACGCGCAAATGCACGTCAAGGACGCTCAAAGGAAGAAGCGCGCGGCTTGATGAAATATTCGATCGCGGCCGACACCGAATTCCTTCGCGTCAGGATGTCCGGCCGCACGGACGACGAGCCGCCGTCGGATGTCTGCAAGGTGGTCCTGATGGAGAGCGCGCGGCTCTCGCGGCCGCGCATCCTGATCGAGCTCGACCAGGCGGCGCCGCTCTCGATGGTGAGCCAGCACCAGCTGGTCACCCGCCTGCCCGGGCTCGGCATGACGCCGGAGCAGCGCATCGCCCTCGTGCACCGCACGCCCGAGCACCAGGACAAGAACCAGTACATCAACACCGTCGGCCAGGCACGCCACATCAACGTGCGCAACTTCGAGGACACGGAAACCGCCAAGGCCTGGCTGCGCACCGCCTAGCCGGCCCATGGATACGCTGACGCACGCCCTGTCCGGTGCGCTGCTCGCGCGCGCAACGGCGCCGAAGGACGCGCCGCCGCGCTCGATCCCGCGCCGCGTCGCGGCCGGGTTCCTCGCCTGCGCGGCGCCGGACCTCGACTTCGTCGTCGGCTACGCCGGGCCGGTCGCCTACCTCGAGCAGCATCGCGGCGTCACGCATTCGCTCATCCTGCTGCCGTTGTGGGCGCTCCTGCTCAGCTGGCTGCTGGCCAAGATCTTGCGGGAGCCGCGCGGATGGCGGGCGCTTTACGGAGTCGCGGCGCTCGCGCTCGGCGCCCACATCGCGGGCGACGTGATCACGAGCTTCGGCACCATCGTCTTCGCCCCCTTCTCGGACTGGCGCGCCGGGATCGGCACGACGTTCATCATCGACCTGTGGTTCAGCGGCATCATCCTCGCCGGGCTGGTGGCGTCCGCCCTTTTCTACCGCTCGAAGCTGCCGGCGATGGTCGCTTCCCTCGTGCTCGCCGGCTATGTCGGCTTCCAGTATGTGCAGCGCCAGCAGGCCCTCGACTTCGCCGCGCGCCATGCCTGGCCCGGCGCGAGGATCGACGCCCATCCGCGGCCGGTGTCGCCGTTCAACTGGACGGTGTTCGTCAGCGACGACGAGAAGCACGTGTTCGCCCACATCAACCTGAGACGCACCGAGGCGCGCCGGTACGCGCCCGGCGACGGCTTCATCGCGCGCATCGACTCGCCGTACATGCCGGTCAACCAGGCGATCTGGGTGCGGCGCACGCGCTACGGCGAGGTGGAGCAGCAGCGCGTGAAGGAGGCGTGGAATTCGCCGGCACTCGGCGTCTACCGCTGGTTCGCGGCGCAGCCCGCGTTCGATGGCTCCGATGCGCGCTGCGTATGGTTCGTCGACCTGCGGTTCCTAACGCCCGGACGGGAAAGCATGCCGTTCCGGTACGGCGCGTGCGGCAGCGCCGGCGACTGGCGGTTGCAGCCGCCGGCCTAGCGGCGCAGGCTCTTCGTTTCGGCGGCGAAGCGTTCCGGCAGCTGCGGCTGCGTGGCGTACGAATCAAGCACGCTCTGCATCCGATCGGTGAGCGCGTTCAGCCGCTCGCCCGGCGAAGGATGGGTCTTGAACATGAGCGCGAGCGCGGAATCCTGCGCGTTCATGGCGTGCAGGGTCTGCAGCACCGACGCGAGGCCGTAGCTGTCGTAGCCGGCGCGCGCGGCGATCACGATGCCGACGCGGTCGGCCTCCAGCTCGTCGGACTTGTCCAGCCCGCGCGTGTACAGCTCGTTGCCGAGCGTGATCAGCTTGTCCCGCGCTTCGGGCCGCTGCTCCTTCAGTGCATGCTGCAGGGCATCCCCGGCGAGAGAGGTCTGCGCCGCCTTCTGCACCGCCTTGAGGTGATGCTTTCGCAGCACGTGCGAAATCTCGTGCGCCAGCACCCCGGCCAGCTCGGCTTCGCTGCGCATGCGCTGCACCAGGCCGCGGGTGACGAAGACCGTGCCGCCGGGAACGGCGAAGGCGTTCACCTCCGGCGCATCGAGCACCCCGAACCGCCAGGGCAGGTCGGGGCGCTCCGACTGCGCGGCGAGCCAGCGGCCGACGTGATTGACATAGCGCTGCAGGCCGGGGTCGTTGACGAGCGGCGCGGCGCCGAGCAGGCGCGCCGCCATGTCGCGACCGATGGCGATCTCGTCCGGCTCGGCGATCTCCGTGGTGGCGCTCATCACGGTCTTCGCCTTGTCCAGCATCTTGTTGATGTTGAGGTCGCGCAGGTTGAACTGCGCGTGCGCCGGAGCCGCCGCGAAGACGAGCGCCACGACCAGGGCTCTCATTTCGGGTAGCTCACGTTCTGCGCCTTGAGCTGGCCGCGGTCGGCGAACTCCGCCGAGGCGGCGGCGGGCACGGCAAAGCCCTCCATCTTGCGCAGCTCCGACGCATTGGGCTGGGCGGTCGAGATCTTCTCGTCATCCAGGCCGCGCACGCCGGTGGTGACCTGAGTGCCGCTCGAGCCGGTGCGCGCCGCGGTGATCGCCTGCGCAAGGCCGCTGTCGCCGCGCTTGGCGCCGCCCGCGGCGCCATAGCGAAGCGCGAGCAGCTTCACCCACCCTTCCTCGCCCGCGGGCGTGCGCACGCGCACCCAGCCGCCGCGGCGCTCGGTCGCGTCGACGGCGGCATCGGCCGGCACCTGCACCACGGTGGCGGCGTCGGTGGCCGGATCCTTCTTCAGCTCCGTCGGCCGAACGACGGAGGCAGGCTCGGCGGCGCAGATCAGCGGGACGAGAAGGACGGCGAGGAAGAGTTTCATGACTTTCTGCGAGGTTCGAACAGCTCTACGGGTTGCGTGCGGCCTTTCACCGCGTAACTCCCGCATGATACGAAATCGAACGCGTCGCCGCAGCGTTCCATCGTGTCTTTCGACACGAGAATGCGGCGTTTTGCCTCCTTCGTCAGGCCTTCGATGCGGCTCGCCAGGTTCACCGTGTCGCCGATCGCGGTGTATTCGCGACGCCTTTCCGAGCCGATCAGGCCGACCACCGCAGGACCGCTGTGCAGGCCGATGCCGACGTCGAAATCCGTCGCCTCCGCGCCGAGCTCCCGCTTGAACGCCTGCAGCGTGTCCGCCATGTCGAGCGCGCACGCGACGGCATGGCGAGCATGGTCGCCGTCGTCGAGCGGCGCGCCCCACAGGGCCATGATGCAGTCGCCGATGAACTTGTCGAGCGAGCCGCCGTGGCTGAAGACGACGTCCACCTGGAGCGAGAAGTAGCGGTTGAGGATCGCGACCACCTCTTCGGGGCGCCGAGTCTCCGAAAGGGTGGTGAAACCGCGGATGTCCGAGAAAAGCAGGGTCACCTCGCGCGTCTGCCCGGCGCCTTCGATGCCGCCGCGCTCGATGAGCTGCTTCACCACGTGGGGATTGACGAAGCGCGAAAAGAGCGACACCGCCTCGAGACGCGAGCGGCGCTCGCGCAGATAGTCGGCGAGCGCCGCCGCGGCGTAGAACGTCCAGGCGGCGGCAAGCGGCGTAACCATCGGCAGCAGGACCAGGCGCCCGGCGGCGGCATAGCTGGCATAGACCAGCCCCGCGCTGGCCAGGGCGAGTCCGCCGCCGATCAACCGGACGTCGAGCCGCGCGTGGAAGCCGGCGAACAGCAGGACCAGCAGCGCGAGGCCCGCGGCGGCGGGCCAGGCGCCGTGCGCCGGCCGCATCGAGCGGGCGTTCTTCAGGTTCTCGATCGCGGTACCGAGGATCTCGGCGCCCGGATGCAGGCTGTCGATGGGCGTGACGCGCAGATCCTGCAGCCCGGTTGCGGCGGTGCCGACGATGACGATCTTGCCGGTGAACTCGGCCGCCGGGCGCTGGCGCGCCGAGCGGTTGAAGTCGTCGTAGAGATCGCTGTACGAAACGCGCGTGAACTCGCGCGCCCGCCCGCGCCAGGCGAGCACCAGGTCGTCGCGGTCCGGTACGGGAAAGCCGAGGTCGAACGCGAGGCGCGCTGGCAGCGAAGGAACGTGCCATCCGCGCACCACCTCGCGCAGCAGGTAGCGCCGCCCTACGCCGTCGGCGTCCTCGAGGAAGGTGATGAGGCCGGCGCGCCAGTGCGCCGGCGGCAGCACCATCGGCGGAACGATCGCCATGCGCGCCTCGGCATCGGCATCCTTCGTCCTGACGAGGCCGAGCGGACCGAGCTCGGCCAGCCGCACGCCGTTGCGATCGCCCGCGGCGGGCAGCCGCAGGAGGGGGAAGTAGGTATTGGGATGCTGGGCCACCGTTTCGGCGAACGCGGCGTCGTCCTGCGGGCGGAAGCGATCGGCCTCCGCGAACATGATGTCGAAGACGATGGCGCGCGGCTTTTGCGCGGCCAAGCCCTCGATCAGCTCGGCATGGACCACGCGCGGCCACGGCCACCGGCCCGCGACGGGCTCCATGGCAGCGAGGCTCTTCTCGTCGATGTCGACGAGCACGATGTCCGGATCCGGGGGGAGCGCGGCGGCATGGCTCCTCGCGAAGCGGTCCAACACCCGGTTCTCGACCGGCTGCAGGGCGTGCAGCGTGAACAACTCCGCCGCCGCCGCGAGCACCACGGCGATGGCAACGAGGCCTAGAGCCCGAGCCGCTGCCAAATCGCCGCCGACAACGACGCCTGGTTGAGCGTGTAGAAATGGAGCCCCGGCGCGCCTCCGGCCAGCAGGCGCTGGCAGAGCGACGTCACGACGTCGAGGCCGAACTCGCGGATCGCCTTCGTATCGTCCCGGTAGGACTCGAGCTTCCAGCGCATCCAGCGCGGGATCTCGGCGCCGCACGCCTCCGAGAAGCGCGCGAGCTGCGAGAAATTGCCGATCGGCATGATGCCCGGCACGATCGGCACGGTGATGCCGGCGGCGCGCGCGTCGTCCAGGAAGCGGAAATACGCGTCCGGGGTGTAGAAGTACTGGGTGATGGCGGCGTTCGCCCCGGCATCGACCTTGCGCTTGAAGTTGCGGATCTCGTCCGCCGCATGGCGCGTCTGCGGGTGGTATTCCGGATAACAGGCCACCTCGATGTGGAACCAGTCGCCCGTGCGCTCGCGGATGAACGCCACCAGCTCGCTGGCGTAGCGGAATTCGCCCGACGCTGCGACGCCCGACGGCAGATCGCCGCGCAGCGCGATGATGTGACGGATGCCATGCGAGCGGTATCGCTCGAGCTGCTCGCCGAGGTCCTCGCGCGTCGAAGCCACGCAGGAAAGATGCGGCGCCGCCTCATGGCCCGCGGCGCGGATGTCGAGCACCGTCTCGAGCGTGCCTTCGCGCGTCGAGCCGCCGGCGCCGTAGGTGCAGGAGAAGAAGCGCGGCTTGAGCTTCGCCAGCTCGTGCCACGTCGCGCGCAGCTTCTCCTTCCCCTCCGGAGTCTTGGGAGGGAAGAACTCGAAGCTGAACGCCCTACCGTCCACGGAGATAGGGCTTCAGCGCGGCGTAGATGGTGCGATTGACCGGCGCGTCGAGTCCCGCCTCGGCGCTCATGCGCACCACGGCGCCGCACAGCCACGGCGCTTCGAGCGGCTTGCCCGCCTCGAGGTCGTGCTGCATCGACGTCTTCATGTCGGCGTGCAGGTTGTCGACGAACTTCATGCGGTCGGCGATGAACCCGTCCGGCAGGCGCACGCCGCGCTTGCGGCCGAGCCGCCAGGTCTCGGTCATCGCCGCCTCGAAGGTCGCGCGCAGGTCGGGATCGGCGCGGATCACGCCCACCGGCTGGCGCGACAGCGTCGTCACGCCGGAAAGGCCGACGAGAAACACGAACTTCTCCCAGCGCGCCCGGTCGATGTCCTCGGCCTGCTCGACGTTGATGCCGGCCGCCTTGCACGCCTCGACGAACTCCTCGGCGCCGGCGCCCACCTGCAGGCGCTGCATCGTGCCGGTGTGCGTCACGACTCCCGGCGCGCTGATGCCGGTGGCGATGTAGGCGACGCCGGGCAACACATGCTTCTTGCCGATGACCTTCCCCACGATCTCAGGGGAATCGACGCCATTCTGGAAGGGGATCACCAGCGTGCGCTCGTGAAGCAGGGGCTTGAGCTTCTGCGCGGCGCTCTCCACGTCGCCGAGCTTCACGGCGAACATCACCACGTCGACCGGGCCGATCTTCGCCGGATCCTCGTGCGCGTTCGGCTTGGGCAGGTGCACGTTGCCCGCACCGCTCTCGACCCTCAGGCCCTTCTCGCGCATCGCGGCGAGGTGCGCGCCGCGCGCGATGAAGTGCACTTCGTTGCCGGCCTGGGCTAGGCGCGCGCCGAAGAACCCGCCGACGCCTCCTGATCCGTAAATGGCGATCTTCATGAAAATGGGGTCAGAACAACATTAATCCGGGTGTCCGGAAATGTTGATCTGACCCCCATTCATTTCTAGTAACGGTAGTGGTCCGACTTGTACGGCCCCTGCTTCGGCACGCCGATGTAGCGCGCCTGCTCGTCGGTGAGCTCGGTGAGCTGGGCGTTGAGCGTCTTCAGCTGCAGGCGCGCCACCTTTTCGTCGAGCTGCTTCGGCAGGATGTAGACGCCGACCGGGTAGTTCTTGTTGTTGGTGTAGAGCTCGATCTGCGCCAGCGTCTGGTTGGCGAACGACGAGCTCATCACGTACGACGGGTGGCCGGTGGCGCAGCCGAGGTTCACCAGCCGCCCCTCGGCCAGCATGATGATGCGCTTGCCGTCGGGGAAGATGACGTGGTCGACCTGCGGCTTGATGTTCTCCCACTTGTACTTCTTCAGGCCGGCGATGTCGATCTCGTTGTCGAAGTGGCCGATGTTGCAGACGATGGCGTTGTTCTTCATGCGCTTCATGTGATCGTGGGTGATCACGCTGAAGTTGCCGGTGGCGGTGACGAAGATGTCGGCCTTGTCGGCGGCGTAGTCCATCGTCACCACGCGGTAGCCCTCCATCGCCGCCTGCAGCGCGCAGATCGGGTCGATCTCGGTGACCCACACCTGGGCCTGCAGGCCGCGCAGCGCCTGCGCCGAGCCCTTGCCGACCTCGCCGAAGCCCGCGACGACGGCGACCTTGCCGGCCACCATCACGTCGGTGGCGCGCTTGATGCCGTCGACCAGCGACTCGCGGCAGCCGTAGATGTTGTCGAACTTGGACTTGGTCACCGAGTCGTTGACGTTGATCGCCGGGAAGAGCAGGCGCTTCTCCTTCGCCATCTGGTACAGGCGGTGCACGCCGGTGGTCGTCTCCTCGGTCACGCCCTTGATGTCCTTGCCGATCTTCGAATACCAGCCGGGCGAGGCAGCGAGGCGCTTCTTGATGGAGGCGTAGAGGAACTGCTCCTCCTCGCTCTTCGGGTCGGAAATGAGCGAGGCGTCCTTCTCGGCGCGCGGCCCGAGGTGCACGAGCAGCGTGGCGTCGCCGCCGTCGTCGAGGATCATGTTCGGCCCCTTACCTTCGCCGAACTCGAAGATCTTGTGCGTGAACTCCCAGTACTCCTCGAGCGACTCGCCCTTGTAGGCGAAGACCGGCGTTCCCGTCGCCGCGATCGCCGCGGCGGCATGGTCCTGCGTGGAGAAGATGTTGCAGGAGGCCCAGCGCACCTCGGCGCCGAGCGCCTTCAGCGTCTCGATCAGCACCGCGGTCTGGATCGTCATGTGCAGCGATCCGGCGATGCGCGCGCCCTTGAGCGGCTGGGTCTTGGCGTACTCGGCGCGGATCGCCATCAGCGCCGGCATCTCGGACTCGGCGATGGCGATCTCCTTGCGCCCCCAGTCGGCGAGCGAAAGGTCGGCGACGCGGAAATCAGTGAACTTCGAATCTGCTTTCATCTGTTTGCGGCCTCCAGAAAAACAAAGCGCCCGCATCGTTTCCGATGCGAGCGCGGTTGAATTTAGCTGAGCCTGACCCCTGAATGTCTCCGGGACGCAACGCTCCTCAGCGGGGGCATTCTAACTGGTCCTATTTCCTTTTTCTAGC
>DASSPL010000190.1:0-17363 GCA_035699685.1 Burkholderiales bacterium
GAGAGCTGCGCGCCGCGTCCCTGCCAGTGCTTCACGCGCTCCAGGTTCACGCGCAGCGCCTCGCGCCCCTCGGGGGCCTTCGGATCGTAGAAGCCCACGCGCTCGAGGAATTTGCCCGAGGCCGCGCGGCGCGAATCCGCCACCACGAGGTGGTAGAACGGGCGCTTGTTGGCGCCGCCGCGCTGCAGTCGAATCACCACCATCTGAGATTGCTCCGAACCGGCGAAAAGGCGCGGATTATACGGGAATATTCACCCTTTTTGGAGGAATCGGCGCCACCTCGCGTGCGACAATAAAAGCGGGGGAGAAACATGCTGCAGGCATTGCGCGAGATCGAGGGGGGAATGCAGCTGTCACTGAACGTGATGGCGCGCCTCGCCCGGTTGCGCAAGCCGCCGATCCTCGAGTCGTTCCTCAGGCAGGTCTACTTCACCGGCGTCACCGCCGCCACCGGCGTGGTGCTGCGCGCCTGCGGCCTCGGCGTGCTGATCATCGCCGTGATGATGGACATGCTGGACGCCGACGTCGACCTGGCGGTGAAGATCCTGCTGCTGCTGGTCTTCCGCGAGCTCGGCCCGCTCGCCGCCGCCGTGGTGGTGATCCTGCGCACCGGCACCGCGATCTCGGCCGAGATGGCGGTGATGCGCATCTCCGGCCAGACGCGCGCGCTGAACTACCTCGGTGTCGACCTTTACGATTACCTCGTGCTGCCTCGCGTAGCCGGCGTGATGCTCGCCACCGCGGCCCTCACGCTGTATGTGCAGTTCCTCGCGGTATTCGGCGGGCTGGTGCTGAGCCCGTTCATCATCGAGGCGTCCTTCATGGAGATGACCGGACGCCTGTTCGAGCTCTTCACGCCGGTGGACCTGGGCTATTCGATCGTCAAGAGCCTGCTGTTCGGTTTCGCCGTCGCCGCCTGCTGCTGCTGGCACGGCCTCAACCCGCCCGACCTCACGCAGAACTCGGTGCCCAAGGTGGTCACGCGCGCGGTGACGCAGAGCGCCATGCTGGTGCTGCTGATCAATGCCGTATTCGCCTACGTCGTGTTCGGCATCCTGTTCTTCGGCCTCGTCAAGGCCGACCTGTGAGCGCGCAGCTCGCCGCCGAAACGCAGGCACGCGTCGTCGAGGCGGCCGCCGTGGTGCATTACGAGCGCGTGCGACCGGACAGGACCATCGCGGTGGTCGTGCCCCCCGGCAAGGTGACGCACGTGCACGTGCCCGACCATGACGCCAAGTCGCACCTCGTCACGGCGATCCTCAAGGCGCGCTGCGAGGCGGGGGAGAACCTGCAGCTCTTCGGCACGGGAGTCGCCGGGCTGCGGCCGCGCGAGCGCGCCCGCCTGCGCACGCGCATCGGCGCGGTGTCGAAGGTCGTGGGGCTGGTGACCAGCCTGAACGCCTGGGAGAACATTTCGCTGCCGGCCGCGTACCACGGGCAACCGCAGCTACGGGACGTCGTGCGGCTCGCCCACGAAGTGCTCTCGGCGTTCGGCATGGAGCCCGACCGGTTCCTTGCCCGGCTGCCCGACGAGCTCGGCATGCTGGAGCGCAAGGTGGCCGCGTTCATCCGCGCGCTCGTCACGGCCCCCGAGCTGATGCTGTTCGACGCGCTGGAAGACGGGCTCAACCCCCAGGAATGCCGGCGCGTCACCCAGTTCGAGTCGGTTTACCGTGCCCGCCAGCCGACGGGGACGCTGCTCTACGTGGAAGTGAAGGAGGACTGATGAAAGCCGCACTCCCCCCCGGACGATTCGCGCGCCTGGCCCTGAAGGTGAACGCGTTCCTGCTGCTCGCGCTGCTGCTCGCCGCCGCCTTCATGGGCCTCGTCGCATACAAGCAGGGCTGGTTCATCAAGCAGACACCGATCCACTTCGTTACCCCCAATGCGCTCGGCCTGAACAAGGGCATGCCGGTCAAGCTGCACGGCTTCACCGTCGGCTCGGTAAGCGGCATGAGGCTGGTCGGCGGCGGCGTCGAAGTGACGCTGTCGATCGTGCACGAGCATCTGGAGCGCATGCCCCAGGGTTCTCACGCGCGGCATGCCCGCGAGGCCGGCGTCATCGGCGCAGCCGTCATCGACATCGTCCCGGGCAAGGGCATGCTGCCGCTCGCGGAGGGGGCGCAGATCCATTTCGAGCCGGCCCGCGGCCTGGCCGAGATCATCGACGATCTGCGCCGCCAGGCGATCCCCGCGCTGAACGAGGTGAAGCTGGCGATGAGCCAGGTCGGCCGCACCGGCGAGGACATCACGCAGATCCTCGCCGGCCTGCGTCGCGAGGTCGACCAGCTGCCGGCGACGCACCGCGCCATGCGCCAGCTCATCGAGGAAGCGAGCTACGCCACCGCCGAGCTCAGCATCCAGGCCGGGGCCACGCTGCAATCGGTCGAGCGAGTCGCGGGCACGATGGACCGCACCGTGACCACCACCGTGCCGGTGCTCGCCGAGAAGCTCGCCACCAGCATCGATACCGTCAACTCCGCCGCGGCACAGCTGCGCAGCACCGGCGAGGAGGCGCAGGCGACGCTGAAGAGCACGCGGCCGCTCCTCGACCGCAGCGAGACCGCCGCCCGCGAGGCGAGCGATGTGCTCGGCGCGGCGAAGCGCATCTGGCCGCTCGCCGACAGCTTCAAGGACACGACCGACGGCATGCTGCCGATCGACAGCTTCGAGGCGGAAGGCAAGGGACGCTCGAAGTAAATGCGCCTCGCGCTCATCGCGCTCCTCCTGCTGGGCGCCTGCGCGGCGCCGAAGCCGGCGGCCGAGTCGCTCGCCAAGTCACGCCTTGGCGAAGCGGAGACGCGCGCAGCGGCGCTCGCCCGCTCCGGCGACTACGCGGGCGCGGCGCGCCACTACGCCGAGGCGCTGCGGCTCGCCACGGCGCTCGAGAATGCCGACGCCATCGCCGCCAATGCCATCAATTTGTCCGTCGTGCAGCAATGGCTGGGCCGCGATGGCGAAGCGCGCGCCGCCCTCGGCGCGGTGCTGGACGATTCCCGCACCCCGTTCTCGGAACGACGCAAGACCCAAGCCGAGCTGCGCCGCGCGATCCTCGACCTCTCGACCGGCAACCCCGGTGCGGCCGCCGTGTGGGCGGCGCAGGCCGATCGGCGCTGCGCCGGCACGTGCGAATACGCGGCCACCATCCTCAACGTGCGCGCGCAGGTCGAGCTCGAGTCCGGCCAGCCGGCGCAAGCCGCACAGCTGGCCCAGTCGGCGCTCGAGCGCTCGCGGGGCGCCGGCGGCCGCGCCGAAGCGGCGAATGCGCTGCGCACCCTCGGGCGCGCGCGCCTCGCCCAGGGCAACGCCTCTTCTGCGTTGGAGTCGCTCAAGCAGGCGCTCGAGCTCGACCGCGAGCTCGGCGATCCGCGCAAGATCCTCGCTGACCTGAACGAGCTGTCGCGCGCCGCGGCCGCCAATGGCGACGCAAGCGCAGCGCGCGAGTATCGTGAACGGGCGCTTGCCGTGAGCCGCGCGATGAACGACGGCAGGAGCGGCGCGGAAATGGAAGCGTTGCTGCGCCGCTAGCGCTGCTCGTCGAGGACGGCGGTCCAGACGCCGTCGATCTCCTCGACCGGCTGATCGACGCGCGCGCCGAAGCCGACCAGCTCCGCGACCTTCGCCTCGACGGCCTCGCGGGTCGCGGCCGTGACGACCCGCTTCATCCCCAGCTTCTCGACGCTCACGCGCACCGCCAGACGCCGGTTCTCGAACGTCGCCATCCACTTCGCACCGACCTGCGTGGCCGGCGACATGATCTTCGCGCCTTCACCGGCGAGGCGGGCGAGTTCCGCCTCGACGGTCTCCCGGGTGGGCCCGGAAACGATGAAGTGGCTGCCGGCGTCCGATACGGTGGCACCAGCGGGCGCCGCCGCTGCCGCCGGCCTTCGCTGCGAGCGCAGGCGCGCCTGGGCTTCCGCGACGCGGCGGCCGACGCGCACCGCCTGGCTGACCGCGTACAGCTCGTGCGGCCGGTTGTGCTTGTCGGTCTGCGTGCCGCGCGGCTGGAACATGCTGGCGTAGTCGCCCGAGAGCAGCAGCACCACCTCGTAGAACGAGCGCGACACCAGGAGCTCGCCCTTGTCGGCGAAGGCCATGATGCGCTGGGCGACGTTGATGCCGTCGCCGATCACGTTGTCCTGGCCGTTGATGTCCTTCGACAGGTAGACCGGGCCGAGGTTGATGCCCATCCGCACCGGCAGCTCGCCGACGTTGTCGAACACGGCGAGCGCGGTGAACACCGCGCGCTCCGGGTCGTCGAGAAACGCGATGGCGGCGCCGTCCCCGGTGTCGATCACCACGCGGTCCCGCGAGGCGAGGTCGGCGAGCGATTCCGCCAGCACTTCGTTGAAGCGGTTCTTCATGCGGATCTGGTCGCTCACGCCGAGCTGCGAATAGCCGGCGATGTCGACGAACAGCACGCTGCAGACGAGCGTGCGGGCTTCGCTCACCTGCTCTTTGGTCACCTCATCCCCGGGAGCATGCCCTTCATGTTGCGCATCATGCGCTGCAGGTTGCCGCCCTTCATCATCTTCATCATCTTCTGCATCTGCTCGAACTGGCCGAGGAGCTGGTTCACGGCCTGAACCGGCACGCCGGCGCCGGCGGCGATGCGGCGCTTGCGCGAGGCCTTGATGAGCTCCGGCTTGGCGCGCTCCTGCGGCGTCATGGAGTTGATGATGCCTTCGATGCGCTTCAGCTGCTTGTCGTCCTGCAGCTTGGCCGGGTCGACCTGCGAGGCGAGCTGCGCCGGCAGCTTGTCGAGCAGCGACGCCACGCCGCCCATCTTCTTCATCTGCGCGATCTGCTGCTTGAAATCCTCCAGGTCGAAGCCCTTGCCCTTCTTCACCTTCTCGGCGACGCGCTTCGCCTGCTCCATGTCCATCTTGGCTTGCGCTTCCTCCACCAGCGACAGGATGTCGCCCATGCCGAGGATGCGCGCCGCCATCCGCTCGGGATGGAACGGCTCGATGCCGGAGAGCTTCTCGCCCACGCCGGCGAACTTGATCGGCTTGCCGGTGACGTGGCGCACCGAGAGCGCGGCGCCGCCGCGCGAGTCGCCGTCGAGCTTGGTGAGGATCACGCCGGTGAGCGGCAGGCGCTCGTTGAAGGCGCGCGCCACGTTGACGGCGTCCTGGCCCTGCATCGCGTCGACCACGAAGAGGGTCTCGACCGGTTTCACCGCCGCATGCAGCTCGGCGATCTCGCGCATCATCTCCTCGTCGATCGCGAGGCGGCCGGCGGTGTCGACGATCAGCACGTCCATGTAATGCGTGCGCGCGTAGTCCACGGCGCGCTTCGCGATGTCGACCGGCTTCTCGGCCGTGGTGGACGGGACGAACTGCGCGCCCGATTGGCCGGCGACCGTCCTCAGCTGCTCGATCGCCGCGGGGCGGTAGACGTCGGTGGACACCACGGCCACCTTCCGCTTGTCGTTCCTGAGGAGGAGCGCCAGCTTGCCGCTGGTCGTGGTCTTGCCCGAGCCCTGCAGGCCGGCCATCAGGATCACCGCCGGCGGCTGGGTCGCGAGATCGAGCGGTGCGTTGGCCTCCCCCATCAGGGCGGCGAGCTCGCGGTGCACGACGCCGACCAGCGCCTGCCCGGGGCTCAGGCTGCCGACGACTTCGGCGCCGAGCGCCTTGGCGCGCACGCTGTCGATGAAATGCTTTACCACCGGCAGCGCGACATCCGCCTCGAGCAGCGCGATGCGCACCTCGCGCAGCGCTTCCTGAATGTTCTCTTCGGTGAGGCGAGCCTCGCCGCGAATGTGCTTGACGATGCCCGCGAGGCGAGCCGTCAGGGTGTCTAGCATGGGGGTGTTAAACTGGAGAAGTGCCCGACATTGTAATTCACGGGATCGCGTCCGCCGCGTACCTCGTCCTTGCGTGGCACTTCTGGAATACGCGCTGGCGGCGCACATCTCCCCCGAGCGAGCTGAGAGGATGGGAACGGGCGGCGATGCTGGCCCCGCTCGCGGCGCACGTCTGGCTGCTCTACCACGGCCTGTTCGGCACCCCCGAGCTGCGCTTCGGCTTCGCGCAGGCGCTGTCGGTGATGATGGCGCTGGCGGTGCTGATCTGCTGGCTGGAGGCGCTCGCGTACCCGATCGAGGCGGTTTTCCCCCTGGTGCTCGCCGCCGCCGCGGTGTGCGCGCCGCTGCCGGCGTTTTTCCCCGGCCGCGTCGGGCCGGACACGGTGTCCTTCGAGTTCCGCCTGCACCTGGTCTTCGGCATGCTGGCCTACAGCCTGTTCACGGTGGCGACGCTGCATGCGGTGCTGATTTCCCAGGTCGAGAACCAGCTGCATGGCAAGCCCGGTCTCGACGGCGCATTCGCGCGCCTGCCGCCGCTCTTGTCGCTGGAGCGGCTGGTGTTCATGCTGATCGCGGCCGCCTTCGCGGTGCTCAGCGTGACGCTGGTCTTCGGCATCGCCTATTCCGAGGCCTTCCTCGGCCGCGCCCTGCGCTTCGAGCACAAGACGCTGTTCGTGTTCCTTTCGTGGTTCATCTTCGGCCTGCTGCTCGCCGGGCGCTGGTTCTACGGCTGGCGCGGCCGCACGGCGCTGCGCTGGACGGTCACCGGCTTCGTCGTGCTGATGCTCGCCTATCCCGGCAGCCGCTTCGTGCTCGAAGTGCTGCTGCACCGGGCCTGAGCGTTGGAACTGCTCATCCTGCTCGGGCTGGTGCTGCTGAACGGCGCGTTCGCCATGGCCGAGGTCGCGCTGCTCACGGCGCGCCGTCCGCGCCTCGAGGCGCGGGCGAAGAGCGGCGACCGCCTCGCGGCGGCGGCGGTACGGCTCGCCTCCGATCCGACGCGCTTTCTCTCCACCGTGCAGATCGGCATCACCTCCATCGGGCTGCTCAACGGCATCGTCGGCGAGGCGATCCTCGGCGCGCGGGTCGCGGCATGGCTGCAGGCAACCTTCGCCATGGAGCCGAAGACCGCGGGCTGGGTGGCCACCGCCAGCATCGTCGTGGTCATCACCTACGTCTCGATCGTCGCCGGCGAGCTGGTGCCGAAGCGGCTCGGCCAGCACAACGCGGAGGGCATCGCGCGCATCGTGGCGCTGCCCATGCTCGCGCTGGCGAAGAGCTCGGCGCCGTTCGTCCAGCTGCTCTCGTTCTCCACCAACGCCATCCTGCGCCCGCTGCTGCGCCTCTTCGGCCTGCGTCGCGGCGAAGCCGAGGGCGAGATGTCGCCCGAGGAGATCCGCATGATCCTCCTCGAGTACTCCAACTTCATGCCGAAGAAGCACGTCTCGATCCTGATGAACCTGTTCGACATCGGCGCGATCACGGTGCAGGACATCATGATCCCGCGCGCGCGCATCGAATCCGTGTGCCTTGAGGAGGGCATGGAGATCGTGGCGCGCCAGCTCGCCACCAGCCACCACATGCGCCTGCCGGTGTTCCGCAACCACGAGGGCGACCTCGCCGGCGTGCTGCACCTGCGCAAGATCCTCGGCGCCGTGTACGCCGGGCCGCTGGAGGAGCGCGCGCTGCTCGAGCTGCTCGATGAGCCGTATTTCGTGCCGTCGACGACTTCGGTGCTCGCCCAGCTGCAGTTCTTCCAGGAAAACCGCGAGCGCATCGCGCTGGTGGTGGATGAATACGGCGAGCTGATGGGCCTTGTCACCCTCGAGGACATCATCGAGGAGATCATCGGCAAGTTCACCACCTCGCTGCCGAGCGCCACGCCGCTCGCCTGGGATGACACCGGCACGGCGACCGCGGAGGGCGCCATGCCGGTGCGTGAGGTGAACCGGGCGCTCGGACTGTCGCTTCCCACCGACGGTCCCAAGACCCTGAACGGGCTGATCGTCGAGCACCTGCAAGACATCCCGGAGGCCGACGTGTCCATCAAAATCGGCAATGTCCCTATGGAGATCGTCCACGCCCAGGGCCGAACGGTAAAAACGGTAAGGATTTTCAGGCCGCTCGCCAGTGTAGAAAATACAGCGACCTCAGAGGCTTAGAACCGGAACTTCAGGCTTTACAAAGGCCCGCCCCACGGGCATCATGCTCGGTCGGGAAGTGGGAGGGAGTACAGATGGCAACCGCAGCAGCAGCGGCCGCAGCCAAAGGGCCGAAAGATTTCATTTTCACCTGGGAAGGCAAGGACAAGGGCGGCAAGACCGTCCGGGGGGAGATCCGCGCCGTCAGCGAGTCCGCGGTCAACGCCACTCTGCGCCGCCAGGGCATCATGGTGCAGAAGGTCAAGAAGCAGAAGAAGGGCAGCGGCGGCAAGGTCGGCTCCAAGGACATCGCGCTCTTCACCCGCCAGCTCGCGACGATGATGAAAGCGGGCGTGCCGCTCCTGCAGAGCTTCGACATCGTCGGCAAGGGCGCGACCAATCCCGCGGTAGCCAAGCTGCTGCTCGAGATCAAGACCGACGTCGAGACCGGTTCCGCGCTCGCCGCGGCGTTCCGCAAGTATCCGCTGTATTTCGATGCCCTGTTCTGCAACCTGGTGCAGGCCGGCGAGCAGGCCGGCATTCTGGAGCAGCTGCTCGATCGCCTGGCGACCTATCAGGAAAAGATCCAGGCGATCAAGTCAAAGATCAAGAGCGCGCTGTTCTATCCGATCGCGATCATCGCGGTCGCGTTCATCATCACGGCGGTGATCATGATCTTCGTGATCCCGGCGTTCAAAGAGGTGTTCACCAACTTCGGCGCCGACCTGCCCGCGCCGACGCTGTTCGTCATGAGCATCTCGGACGCCTTCGTCGCCTACTGGTACATCATTTTCCCGGTGATCTTCGGCTCGATCTGGGGTTTCCTCGAGGCGTGGAAGCGCTCGCTCGCCGTGCAGATCTTCATGGACAAGGCGATGCTGCGGCTGCCGGTGTTCGGCGACCTGGTGAGGAAGTCGACCATCGCGCGCTGGACGCGCACGCTGTCGACCATGTTTGCCGCCGGCGTGCCGCTGGTCGAGGCGCTCGACTCCGTCGGCGGTGCCGCCGGCAACTACGTCTATGCCTCGGCCACGAAGCAGATCCAGCAGGAAGTCTCCGGCGGCACGGCGCTCACCGTGGCGATGCAGAACGCCAACGTTTTCCCGACCATGGTGCTGCAGATGTGCGCGATCGGCGAGGAGACCGGCTCGCTTGACGCGATGCTCGGCAAGGTGGCCGACTTCTTCGAAGCCGAGGTGGATGACGCGGTCGAGGCGCTGTCTTCCCTGATGGAGCCGATGATCATGGTGGTGCTCGGCACGCTGATCGGCGGCATGGTGATCGCCATGTACCTGCCGATCTTCAAGATGGGGCAGGCGGTCTGAGCTCGGCCGGCTGGCTCGCCGAGCCGGCCATCCTCTGCACCGTAGCGCTGGTCCTCGGGCTCGCCGTCGGCTCGTTCCTGAACGTCGTCATTTATCGCCTGCCGAAGATGATGGAGCGCGAGTGGCGGGCGCAGTGCGCCGAGCTCGCCGGCCAGCCGGCTCCGCAGGACAGCGAATTCAGCCTTCTCAAGCCGCGCTCCCACTGCCCGGCCTGCGGCAAGCCGGTCGGCGCGCTGCAGAACGTGCCGGTCGTGAGCTGGCTCGTCCTGCGCGGAAAGTGCGCGCGCTGCCAGGCCGGCATCAGCGCCCGCTACCCCCTGGTGGAGGTGCTGGCGGGCGCCGGCGCCGCGTTCTCGGCCTGGCGCTTCGGGCCGACCGCGGCGGCCGCCGGCGCGGCGCTCTTCATCTGGTTCACCATCGCCCTCGCCTTCATCGACCATGAGACCGGACTCCTGCCCGACGACCTCACGCTGCCGCTGGTGTGGATCGGGCTGCTCGTCAACATGGGAACCGGGTTCGTTCCGCTGCGCGAGGCGGTGACCGGCGCCGTCGCGGGCTATCTCTCGCTCTGGCTCGTCTACTGGGCCTACAAGCTCGCCACCGGCAAGGAAGGCATGGGGTACGGCGACTTCAAGATGAACGCCGCAGTCGGCGCCCTGCTCGGCTGGAAAATGCTGCCGCTCGTGATCCTGCTGTCGTCCGTGGTGGGGCTCGTGTTCGGCGCGCTGCAGATGTTCGCCGCGCGCGGCAAGTGGGACGCCGGCTTCCGCTTCCATTTCGGCCCGTACATCGCCATCGCGGCGCTCATCGCGCTGTTCTGGGGCGAGCCGATCCTGCGCTGGTGGCTGAACCGGATTTGAGAGCCGAGCGGTGACGCGCAAGCTCGTCGTCGGCCTGACCGGCGGCATCGGCAGCGGCAAAAGCGCGGCCGCCGAAGAGTTCAGGCGCCTCGGCGCGACCGTGGTCGACACCGATGCCATCGCCCACGAGCTGACGCAGCCCGGGGGCGCCGCGGTGGCGCACGTGCGGGCGCTTTTCGGCGAGGCCTTCGTCCTGCCGACCGGTGCGATGGACCGCAAGGCCATGCGCGAGCGGGTGTTCGCCGACCCGGCGGCGAAACAGGCACTGGAGGCGCTGCTCCACCCGATGATTCGCGAGGAGGCCGAGCGGCGCATCGCCAGCGCCCAGGGGCCGTACGTGGTGTATGTGGTGCCGCTGCTCATCGAGTCGGGCGACCCTCGGCGGAGGGTCGACCGCGTGCTGGTGGTGGACGCCCCGGAGCCGCTGCAGGTCGAGCGGGTCCGCGCACGCAGCGGCCTCGCCGAGAGCGAAGTGCGCGCCATCATGGACCATCAGGCGTCGCGCGCCGCGCGCCTCGCCGCCGCGGACGACGTGGTGGACAATCGCGGCACGCTGGACGAGCTGCGCGGCCAGGTGGCCGCCCTGCACCTGCGATACGTGAAAATGTCCACGACCGCCGCGGCCTGAGTTGTGCCGGTTGAGTAAATCGCTCAGAATCGCGCGAACTTTTGCGCCGTGATCACGTACGAATATCCGCTGAACGAGCGCATCCGCACCCTGCTGCGGCTGGAGGACCTGTTCGAGCGCTCGCGCCACTTCATCGCGCGCACCGATCCGCACGATCACCACATGGCGCTGCTCACGCTGTTCGAGATCCTCGAGGTGTCGAGCCGCGCCGACCTCAAGTCCGACCTCCTGCAGGAGCTCGAGCGCCAGAAGCAGGTGCTGCTGTCATTCCGCGGCAACCCCGAGATCGCGCAGGAGGCCCTCAGCCACGTGGTCCGCGACATCGAGCAGGCCTCGGCGGCGCTCTTCGCCATGACCGGCAAGATCGGCCAGTACCTGCGCGAGAACGACTGGCTCATGTCGATCAAGCAACGCACCGGCATCCCGGGCGGCGCGTGCGAGTTCGACCTGCCTTCCTATCACTACTGGCTGCACCGGCCCGCCGAGGACCGCACCGGCCAGCTCGCCGCCTGGACCAGTCCGCTCTATCCGCTGCGCGACGGCTCGGCGATCATCCTGCGCATCCTGCGCGAGTCCGGCCGGCCGCAGGCGGTGAACGCGCCGCAGGGCATGTTCCAGCAGATGCTCGGCGGCAAGACCGCGCAGATGCTGCGCCTGCGCCTCGATCCGGCGGCGCCCTGCGTGCCGGAGATCAGCGCCAACAAGTACGTGCTCAACATCCGCTTTCTTTCCCAGAACGGCGAAGGCGGCGATCCCCGCACGCGCACCGCGGACTGGGACGTGCCGTTCGAGCTCACCTTCTGTAATTTGTGAAGCAGGTCCCCTGCCCGCGCTGCGGCCGGCCGGCCGCGTTCGCGCCGCAGAACAAATGGCGGCCGTTCTGCAGCGAGCGCTGCAAGATCGTCGACCTCGGCAATTGGGGCAGCGAGCGCTACCGTGTGCCGGTCGAGGACGACAAGCCGGGCGACGAGACTCCGGAAGAAAAAGCCTAGTCCCAGGAACCGCGGATCATCGCTACGCCGTGCCCTCCCGCGCGCCAGGCGTCGTGCATGTCCGCGCGGGTCACGCCGCCGATGGCGTACACCGGGATCGTGGCGCCCTGCGCCAGCGCGGCGAAGCCTTTCCACCCCAACGCGGGCGCACCGGCCTTCTCGAGCACAGGACCGAGCACGGCGAAATCCATGCCGAGCGCCATGGCGCGCTCGAGTTCCTGCCGGGTGTGGCACGAGGCCGCGGCCAGCCCGTCCTTCGGTCGTTGGTCGAGACGGGCAAGCTCGGCCGCGGTGTAGTGACGGCCATCGCCCCCTGCCGTCTTCAGCATCACCTTGCAGCCGTGGCGATGAGCGAGCCCGAGCACCTGCTGCGCGAAGAGCTCGCGGTTTTCCAGGCCGGGCTCCCGCACCTGCACGAGCTTCAGGCCCTCTTGCAGGCGCTTCTCCAGGAGGGACAGCATCCTGGCCGTTCCATAGCGCGCTGCGTCGGTAATGGCGTACTCGTGCGGCAGCGCGAGCGACGCAAGCACGGGCGCGTTCGCGGGCAGCATGGGCGAGGCCGTCGCGCCCTGCGGCGCCTGCCAGGCGATCGCCTGGTCCTCACGCGGGTGCGGCTCGCCGCTCCATTCCAGGACACGAAAAAAGTTGAGGCGTACATGGCCGTGCGGATAGGAGAACTCGCGCGTGATCCAAGGGTAGGACGTGCGCACGTCGATGCCGAGCTCCTCGTGCAGCTCCCGCGCCAGCGCCTCGTTGGGCGGCTCGCCCGGCTCGACCTTGCCCCCCGGGAATTCCCAGTAGCCGGCGTAGACCTTGCCCGCCGGGCGCTGCGCGAGCAGGAAGTGGCCGTCCGGCCGCTGGATGACGGCCGCCGCGACTTCGATCACTTTTTGGCGTGGCGCCCGGTCCAATCGCGCGCGAACTGGTACGCCACCCGTCCGCTGCGCGAACCGCGCTGCAGCGACCACTGCAGCGACTCCTCGCGCGCCGTGTCGTTCCACTTCCCGCCGAGGGTCCTCAGCCAATGCTGCACGATATCGAGGTACTCGTCCTGGTCGAACGGATAGAACGTCACCCACAGGCCGAAGCGCTCGGAGAGCGAGATCTTCTCCTCCACCGTCTCGCCGGGATGGATCTCGTCGCCGACGTACTTGGTCTCCAGGTTCTCCGCCATGTACTCCGGCATCAGGTGGCGGCGGTTGGACGTGGCGTAGATCAGCAGGTTCTCCGAGGTGGTCGAGATCGAGCCGTCGAGCGCCACCTTTAGCGCGATGTAGCCGTCCTCGGCCCCATGGAACGAGAGGTCGTCGCAGAAGAGGAGAAAGCGCTCCTTGCGCCCCGCCACCTGGTCGACGATCTGCGGCAGGTCGGCGAGGTCGTTCTTTTCCACCTCGATGAGGCGCAGGCCCTGCCTGCTGTACTTGTTGAGCAGCCCCTTGACGATCGAGGACTTGCCCGTGCCGCGCGCGCCGGTGAGGAGCACGTTGTTGGCCGGCATGCCCTGCATGAACTGCCGGGTGTTCTGCTCGACGCGCTCGATCTGCTTCTGGATGCCGCGCAGGTCGGTCAGCCGTATCCGGTGCACCTGCTTGACCGGCTGCAGCCAGCCGCCCTCGCGGCGGCCGCTCGAGCGCCAGCGGAAGGCGATGCTCGCGTTCCAGTCGGTCTCGCGCGGCTGTGGCGGCAGCAGGGCGCCCAGCCGCTGAAGAATCTCTTCCAGTTCCTTGTTCAAGTTCGGTACTCGGCGTTTATTTTGACGTAGTCGAAGGAGAAGTCGCACGTCCATACCGTGGCGCTGGCGCGTCCCCGGTTGAGCACGGGCCGCACGGTGAACTCCGGCTTTTTCATCGCGGCGATGCCCTGCTCCTCCCGGTATGCCGGGTCGCGGCCGCCCTGGTGCGCGACGCGCACCTCGTCGATGTACAGGTCGACGCGCCCGGTGTCGAGGCCCGCCACGCCGGAGTTGCCGATGGCGGCGAGGATGCGGCCGAGGTTCGGGTCCGAGGCGAAGAACGCGGTCTTGACGAGCGGCGAATGCGCGATGGCATAGGCCACGCGGCGGCATTCGTCGGCCGTGCGGCCGCGCTCCACCCGCACCGTGACGAACTTGGTCGCGCCCTCGCCATCGCGCACGATGGCCTGGGCGAGATGCGTGGCGACGTCGCCGATCGCCACTTCCAGCTTGAGCAGGTCGCGGCGCGCGCTGGCCGCGGGCCCCTGCCCGGTCGCGGCGAGGATCAGGGAATCGTTGGTCGACGTGTCGCCGTCGACGGTAACGCAATTGAACGAGCGCGCCGCCACGCGCTCGAGCATGGCCTGCAGCGACTTGCGCGCGATGCGCGCATCGCAGGCGATGAAGCCGAGCATCGTCGCCATGTCGGGGCGGATCATGCCGGCGCCCTTGGCGATGCCGGACACGACCACCGGCCCGCCGGAGAGGCGCACCTTGCGCGAGTACGCTTTCGGCACCGTGTCGGTGGTCATGATCGCCTCCGCCGCCGACAGCCAGTCGTCCTGGTGCAGGAGCGCACGCGGCAGCCCGGCGACGATGCGCTCGGCGGGCAGCTGCTCCATGATCACGCCGGTCGAGAAAGGCAGGATCTGCTCGGGCGCGCAGCCGAGGTGGCTGGCGAGCGCCTCGCAAACCTGCAGGGCGCGAGCCAGGCCTTCCTTGCCGGTGCCGGCGTTGGCGTTGCCGGTGTTGACGACCAGCGCGCGGACGCCGTTGCGCAGGTGCTTCTTCGCCAGCGCGACGGGCGCGGCGCAGAAGCGGTTGCGCGTGAAGACGCCCGCCACCGCGCTGCCTTCGGCGAGGCGCATGACCAGCAGGTCCTTGCGGTTCGCCTTGCGCACGCCGGCCATGGCGACGCCGAGCTCGACGCCGGGGACGGGGTGCAGATCGGCAGGATTGGGTGGCGGCAGGTTGACCGCCATCGTTACTCGCTTCCAGTACCCGAAAGGGACGGCATTGTAGCTAACTACGCTCGACCCGGATGCCGGCAGCCTCGCGGTCCCACAGGTCGCCGCGATCGCGCTCGCTTTCCTCGCGCAGCCGGAACTTCTGCACCTTGTGGCTGAGGGTCCGCGGCAGGTCCCTCACCCGGCGGACATAGCGCGGCACCATGAAGTAGGCCATGTTGGCGGCGCAGTAGCGGATCAGCTCGGCTTCGTCCAGCTCGTGACCCTCGCGCGGCACCACGGCCAGCGCGACGTCGTCCTCGCCGAGCTCGGAGGGCAGCGCGTAGGCCGCGGCGTCGGCGATTGCCGGATGCTTCTTCACCACCGACTCGATCTCGAATGCCGAGATGTTCTCGCCGCGGCGACGGATGGCATCCTTGCCGCGGCCGACGAACCATAGGTAGCCGTCCTCGTCTATGCGCACCCGGTCGCCCGTATGGAACCAGCCGTTGCGCATGCTGGCCAGGCTCGCCTCGGGCATCCGGTAGTACCCCTCGCCCGCTTCCCACGGGTTGTTGTTGCGCAGAATGAGCTCGCCCACCTCGCCGGTGGGGACGTCGAAGTCGTCCTCGTCCACGACGCGGGCCTCGATGCCGCGGCGCGGGCGCCCGGCGGAGCCGAGCTTCCAGGACGGATCCGAGAGCGTGAAGGCGTGCGACGACCAGTAGTCGGTGAGGCCGTACCCGGAGACGAAGCGCATGCGGAAACGCTCTTCGAAGGCCAGCGCGAATTCCGGGCAGGGCGAAACCTGGCACATCCGCAGGCGGTGCTCGCCGTCCTGCGGCGAGGGCGGCTTTCCCCACAGGATGTTGGCCATCGAGCCCTGCATGTTCGCCACCGTTGCGCCGGACTCGCGCACGTCGCGCCAGAATCCCGAGGCGGAGAAGCGCCGCTGCAGCGCGACCGACGCTCCAAGCGTGAGGGCGTTATAGATCGTGCCCTGCAGCGCGCTGACGTGGAACAGCGGCATGCAGACGTAGAAGACGTCGCTCGCGTGGTAGCCCAGCGCCTCGGCGTGGCTCATTCCCCAGAGCAGCGTGCGGGCCTGGCTGAAGACGCAGCCTTTCGACGGCCCGGTCGTGCCCGAGGTGTACATGATCATCGCCATGTCGCGGAAGCCGACCGCGGTCGGCGGCGCCTCCGGGCTTGCGCTGCCTACTCGCTCGAACGGCACCGTGCGCCACGGCTGGCCGGGCGGCGGCGCCCCCGACTCGTCAGGCACGACGACCACCAGGCGCAGCCGCGCCGCGAGCTCGGGCCCGAGCGCCAGCAGGCGCTCGAGATAGCGCGCCTCGATGACGATGGCGCTCGCGTCGGACTGCTCGATGAAGTAGCGCAGCAGCTCGCCGCGCGCCGCGGCGTTGATCGGCACGGCGACGGCGCCGATCTTGCCGAGCGCGAAGAACGAGAGCACCTGCTCAGGGCAGTTCTCCATCATGATCGCGACATGGGCGCCTTGCGCCAGGCCGCTCGCGAGCAGGCCATTGGCCAGCGCATTGCTCTGGCGGTCGATATCGCGATAGGTCCAGCGGCGGCCGTCCGGCAACCAGGTGAGGAACACCTTGTCGCCGTCGCGTGCAGCCTTTTCGGCCAGCACCCGCCCGACGGTCAGCTCGCGGATGTTGGCTCCGCTCAAGCGCCGGCTACTCCTTCAGCGACTTGAACTCCGGTCGCGCCATCATCGCCCGCCAGTACTTGTCCTCCTGGGCGAGCGCGGCGGCGAACTCCGTGGGATTCAGGTAGAGGGGCGTGGTGAAGCTGTTGCGCATCTTGCTCTGGAAGTCCTCGGCGGTGGCCGCTGCCTGCAGCGCCTTGGCGAGCGCGTCCACGATCTCGGCCGGTACGCCCTTCGGCGCGAGCAGACCGAACTTGGTCTCTTCGATGACGTCGAGCCCCAGCTCGCCCTTCAGCGATGGCGCGCCCGGGAGAAACGGGGAGCGCTTCGTGCCCGTCGATGCCAGCCCGCGCAGCTTCCCGGCGTTGATCTGCGCCATGTAGGAGCTCGGGATGCCGATCAGCACGTCCGACGACCCGCTCAGCAGCGCCGCCACCTGCTGCGCGCCGCCCGTGAACGGCACGTGGGTGAACCTGACCCCGGCGGCGAGCTGGAACACCTCGCCCACGATGTGCGTGGTGGTGCCCACCCCGTTGGAGGCGAAGTGCACCTTCGTGGGATTGGCCTTGGCAAACTCGATCAGCTCGTTGATCGTCTTGTAAGGCGCGTCGGCGCGCGCCACGACGAGGAGCGCCGTGGCCGTGACGTTGCCGATCGGCGCGAAGTCGTCCAGCTTGTAGGCCAGCGGGCGCATATGGGGCGACACGGTGAGCGGCGCCGTGCCGGTGTAGAGCAACGTATAGCCGTCCGGCGCGCTGTTGCGCACGGCCAGCGTCCCCACCGTGGCGCCGCCGCCCGGGCGGTTCTCCACCACGATCGACTGTCCGCGAAGCAGCTTCGACATCTCCGGCGCCACCATGCGGATCTGGGCGTCGCTGCCGCCCGGACCGTACGGCACGATGATGCGGATCAGGCGCTCGGGATACGCCGCCTGCGCTGCGCAGGCCACCCCCAAGGCGGTAGCCGCCAGCCATGCTCCAAGTAAGCGCTTCATGGGTTCCTAGCTCAGCTTGCCGTGGCAGTGCTTGTACT